>JBKPNB010000315.1:0-4438 GCA_046732395.1 Actinomycetota bacterium
GATGCGGCGAGGGCGCGGGCGGCAGGCGGTTGACCTGGCGGTCGAGATCGTCGAGGGCGGCGAGCGCGGCATCGACGGTCTCGCGGGTGACGACCGCCGTTCGCGCCGCGGCCGCTGCGCTCGACCCGTTCCCGCCCACCGAGGCGAGGCTCAGCGCCTGGAGCGGCCGGCGAAGCTCGTGGAGGCCGCGGTTGAGCGCCGCCCGGCGCCGCGACTGGAGCACCCGGTCGCCGGCAACCGCAGCCGCGAGCGCGACTCCGGCCGGCCAGCCGGCGCTCATCAGGGACCCGAGCTCGGGGAGCACCGCTCAGCCCTCGACGAGGCGGTAGCCGACGCCCCAGACGTTGATCACGTAGCGGCCGTGCTCCGGATCGAGCTTTCGCCGCAGCCGGCTCGCATGGGAGTCGAGGGTGCGAGTGTTCCCGGCCAACCTGAAGCCCCAGACGTCGCGGAGCAGCTCGGCCTTGGTGAAGACCCGCCGCGGCTCGGCGGCGAGCGCGCAGAGCAGCGCGTACTCCTTGCCCGCCAGCTGCACCTGCCGGTCGCCGACCCGGACCTCGCGGGTGGCGGTGTCGACGAACAGCTCGCCGACGCGGCGCGGCCCGAGCCGTCGGGGATCGCGGCGGCGGAGGACGGCGGCGATCCGCGCCACCAGCTCGCCGTAGTCGAACGGCTTCGAGACGTAATCGTCCGCCCCGGCGGTGAGCCCGCGGAGGCGGTCGGCGGGGCCGCCCCGGCCGCTCACGACGATCACCGGGAGGAGCGGGTCGTAGCGGCCGATCGCCCCGTGGGCGGCGCGGATCTCGCGCAACACGTCGAGGCCGCTGGCGTCGGGGAGGCGGAGATCGAGCAGCAGCAGGTCGGGGCTCTTGTAGTGGCAGAGCCGGAGCGCGTCGGCGGCCGAGGGCGCCGGGAGCGGCAGGTAGCAATCTGCCTCGAGGTGGTCGCAGAGCAGCTCGAGGGTCGGCGTGTCGTCCTCGCAGACGACCACCGTCGCCAGCCGCTCCACCTGCGGCAGCGTCACCCGCGCTCCTCGGCCGGCGTCTCGAGCACCGCCGCCGCGCGACGATCGGCGACGACGCGCCGCGGCGGTACCGCGCGCCGCCGCGAGATCGCGGCGCCCTCGGCATCGAGGAAGGCGATGTCGAGGGCGAAGCGCATGCCGAAGGTGTGGACGCTGCGACAGCCCGGAATCAAAAGACCGGGGCCGGCGCGGCCCCGGTCGGTGAGGGCGAGGCCCAAGAGCCGCGCCCGGAAGGTGGCGGCGAGCCGCGCCGGGCGCCCGTCGGCGACGACGAGCGGGAGCTCCGCCAGCCGGCGCCGCTCGCCGTCCGCGGTCCTCGCCGAACGCTCTCTAGCCGGGTCCCCCACACCCCGTATAAACCCCGCCGCCCGAGCCGGCGCCCCCGTTTTGGCGGAGGCCCGGCCCCGGCTCTCGCATTTCGGCCTTACTTCACCGATCCGGCGGTCGAGAACTCGTAGACCGTGGTCGAGTTGAACGTCTCGCCGGGGCGCAACACCGTCGACGGGAAGTCCGGCTCGTTCGGCGAATTCGGGTAGTGCTGGGTCTCGAGCGTGAACCCGTCGCCCTGCCGATAGGTCTTCCCCGACGTCCCGACCAGCGACCCGTCGAGGAAGTTGCCCGAGTAGAACTGGATGCCGGGCTCGGTGGTCCACACCCGGAGCTCACGGCCGCTCTTCGGATCCTCGGCAACCGCCGCGGGGAGGAGCGCTGTGGCGCTCTGCGGGCGATTGATCACGAAGTTGTGGTCGTAGCCGTGGGCCAGCACGAGCTGCCGGAACCCGTCGCGGATGCGCTTGCCGATCGGCGTCGGGTGGGTGAAGTCGAGCGGCGTGCCGGCGACCGGCGCGATCTCACCCGTCGGGATCAGGTTCGCGTTGACCGGCGTGTACGAATCGGCGTCGAGCTGGAGCACCTGGTGGTAGACGTCGCCGGACCCCTCGCCGGCGAGGTTGAAGTAGGTGTGGTTGGTCAGGTTGACCACGGTCGGCTTGTCCGTGGTGGCCCGATAGCGGATCCAGAGGCCGTTGGCGTCGGTGAGCGTGAAGCTCACCCGCACCGCGAGCGTCCCCGGGAACCCCTCCTGACCGTCGGGGCTCGTATAGCGCATCGTCACCCCGGGGCCGTCGGGCCCGTGCGTCGCCTTCGCGTGCCAGATCTTCTCGTCGAACCCGTGCGGTCCGCCGTGGAGCGTGTTGGTGCCGTTGTTCTGGGGCAGGTGATACGTCTTGCCGTCGAGGGTGAACCTGCCCTTGGCGATCCGGTTCGCGTAGCGACCGATCGTCGCGCCGAAGTACGTCTCGCCGGTGTGGGCCCGCGTGTTGGCGACGTAGTCGGCCAGTCGGCGGAAGCCGAGCGCGACGTTCTCGACGTCGCCGTTCGATCCCGGCACGTCGATCGACTGGACCGTCGCGCCGTAGGTCATGATCCGCACCTTCATCCCCGCGCCGTTGGTCAGCGTGTAGATGAAGACCTTCCTGCCCCTGAACTTCCCGAACAGGGCCTTCGACACGGAGCCGGAGTTGGCCGCGGGGCTCGGCCGGGTTCCGAACGAGAGCCCCGCCTGGTTCGCTCGGCCGGTCCCGGCGACGACCGCCGGGGCGACGGCGACGAGCGCGGCAACGACGATCGCCAACGCCGCGGCCGAGATCAGCGCGAGCCGACGACTGCGCCGTGAATTCGAGCCATTGCTCATTCCCCACCTCCCGTTGTGGAAACGCGCGTCCGTGCGGCCAGTACCCGGACGCGGTGGCGGGCAATCGTCGGCGTCTCCGACGAGCCGGCCCTACCCTGCAAACCGGCGTTCAGGGTCGGAGCCGCGGTGGCGTCGGTCGCCGCGATCGAAGAAGATGGGCCTCGCTCTCACCGAGCCCGGCGGCAGCTCCCGGGCGGGGATCCTGGAAGAAGTGGAGAAGGCAACTCGCAGAGGCAATTACGAGTCGGGCTCCGACTACGTCCTCGAGTACGGCGAGCTGCGCTTCTCCTTCAACGAGCACGACTTCGCACAGCGCGTCGAGCAGGCGGCGGTGAAGCTCGACTTCGTCGACCCCGGCCTGGGCGCCGACGAGCTCCACGACCTCCTCGAGCTGGCGGTGAACGGCGAGATCATCGAGCCCACCTCGATGCTCGGCGAGCACATCAACGACCACTGGACCGAGCTCGTCGGCCCGGCCAACCGGAGCCTCGTGCACTGGCTGCGCCGGCTCGTCTTCCGCGGCGCCTGGCTCGACCAGCGGGTCAAGGAGGGCGAGCTCGACATCGCCTTCGACCCCGACACGAACACCTTCGGGTACGTCCAGCCCGACCGTGACGCGGAGCCGATCGAGCTCTCGCGCGAGCCGTCCTGGTCGCGGCTGGCCTACCGCCCGTAGCCGCACGCCGAAGCTGACGAGCACCACTCGGATCGAGTGTCGACGCCGTCAGCGTATGGCTGACTGAGTCGACGCTCGGCGCGTGGGAGCCGCTGCCCCACCCAGCCTCAACGCTGGCGCAGCGACCTGGCGAGGGCGATCGCCTGATCGCGATCGCTGACTTCCCCCGCGAAGACGGCCTCCTCGATCGCCGCCAGCAGCCGGCCGAGCTCCGGGCCGGGCTCGATCCCCAGCGCGTCGGCGAGCTCGTCGCCGCGGATCGGCGCCCGCGGAGGGCCCGCCCGGCGCCACGCGAGCGCCTCGCCGACCATCTCGGCCGCGAGCTCGAGGTGGGCGGCGATGGCCGCCTCCGAGGCCACCGGCCCGATCCCCCGCGCGGCGAGGCGGTCGGCGACGGTCAGCAGGGTGACGTCGACCGAGTCGGCGTCGGTGGCGTGCAGGTAGTCGTAGACGGCGTGCCGGTCGAGCGGCCGGCTCCGGACGAGGAACCCGAGCCGCAGGTGGTTGCGGGCGAGGTTGGCGAGGTAGCCGGCGAGCCGGCGGCTCGTCCGCAGCCGCCCGCAGAGCTCGTGGATGATCTCGGCTCCGACGCGATCGTGGCCGATGAAGGTGATGTAGCCGCCGCTCGCCCCGCGCGTGGCGGGCTTGCCGAGGTCGTGGAACAGGGCGGCGAAACGGAGGCCGCCGCGACGGTCGAGCTCGTCGGCGAGCGGCTCGGCGAGCAGCTCGGCGACCTCGTCCGCGTGCTCGCCAAGGTAGCGGGGCAGGTCGTCCTCGACCTCGAGCAGCCTGGCGAGCACCTGCATCGTGTGGCCGTGGACGTCGAGGTGGTGGTTGGGGTTCTGCTCGACGCCGCGGAGCGCCGCCAGCTCGGGCAGCACCGCGGGGGTGAGGTCGAGGTCGTCGAGGAGGCCGAGCCCGCGCAGCGGATCGGGTCCGGTGAGCAGGAGGCGAAGCTCGGCGAACTGCCGCTCCCCGGCGGGGTCGCCGGCCCGCGGCGCGGCGCGGCGGGCGATCGCCGCCGTCTCCGCGTCGATCTCGAGGC
>JBKPNB010000316.1:0-2857 GCA_046732395.1 Actinomycetota bacterium
ATCGTGTCCGATTCCTCGAACGCGAACGTGTAGCGCTGCGGAGCGGCGCCTGCGGCCGGTGACGTGGCGACTCCGAGCGCCATTGCGAGGGCGGCAACACCGACGAGTGAGCGGTTCACGACCCGTCTCCTTCCGGGGACGAGACGATGCGATCCCGTGCCTGCGTGCCGTGCTCCCATGCGAACTACTCCCTTTCGGGGCCCGCAGCATCTAGCCGCGGGTTGAGACAACGAGGCAACCCTACTACCGGATCGACGGCCTCGAAGCGACTTTGACGACAGCGTCCTTCGCGGTCTGCGCTCAGCCCGCCGCTCCGGGACGCGACCGGGTTTGAGCTTGGCTCGTTCCGCCGAGTAGCGGCTAACCGCGCTTTCACTGCGTCCACGGGTCCTGCGCCACCGAGCGAGGACTCGGCTGCCGTCCGGACTAGAGCTGCGCCCGTTCCGCCGCCGATCGGGGCCTTCCGAGTGATCCGAGTCAGGAACCCCTACGTATTGGAAGTCGCAGGAGGAAGGAGGAACGCGCGTGACCAAGGACCTAGTCCCGAAGCTCGAGGAGGCGCTCGCCGAGCGCGTCGAGTGGATCAACCGGGCTACCGAGCTCGCCGCCAATGACAACTGGCAGGCCGTGCAGAAGGCCGTCGACGAGCTCGACGACGGGGAGCACCTGCGTTCGCTGATCTATGTCCTCGTTCTGGCCCGAGGCAGCGATCTAAGGAGGGCCCGCGACGCAACCGCTTACGAGCGGTACGACGTCTTCGGGAAGCGGGGCTCGGTCTCTTGGAACTGATGGCTCGCCGAGAGCTCAACGACTGAGGGTCGCCGCGCCGAGGACGCTCAGAGTCGCGCTCCACACCCACGGCTGCTCGCAGGTCATCGAGGTGATCGCGAAGCTGACGGTCGCCGCGGGCCTCCGATTGCTCCATGAGGTCTGCGACCCCGGCGGCTACGGCGTTGAGCTTCGCGTGCAAAGCGTCGTCGTAGCGACGCTCGGAGTTCTGTAGCAGGGCGATCAGCAGGAACGCCAGCACCGAGGTCAGCGTATTGATCACGAGCTGCCAGGCGTCGGCGCTGTGGAAGATCGCGATCGTCGGTATCCAGATGATCACCGCCGCCAGGCAGATCGCGAAGAAGCGGCCGTTGCTGGCGAAGCGCGAGATCCGCTCGGCGAAGTTGTCGAAGGCGGCGGGCCTCGGTTCGCGCGGAACGTCGACTGGGCGTTGTTCAGGCACTTTCGTTTCCTCCTCCACGGGATTCGACCGGGTGCCCTGCTCATAACCCGAACGGCGCGGGTTCAAATCCCGCTTGCCTACTCCCGCAGCCCGGCGGCTTCGAGGGCCTCACCGTGGTCGTAGTACTCCTGGTGGCGGATTGGCCTCCCCTCCCTCAGCGTTGTGACGAGCGCAAACGCCTGGCTGAGTGGGACACCGCTGGCCTGGGCTCGCATCGACCCGTCTGCGAGCGTCACGATCCGCTCCCCGAGGTCGATGAGCTCCACCGGCTAACTCCACGTCCTCCCGCGACATCGCCTACTCCGAAAGCCCCACGGCTACGAGCGCGGCCGCCTTGGCTCTTAAGACTCGAAAGCGCACATAGAGCCCTCCGCCCACGGTCCACACCTGGACGATCTCGCGATCAAGCGCCGCGTCGCTGTCACGCAGCCGGGCCGTCTCGCGCAGGACGACGACGACATCGACCCCGGCGTCGATCGCCTCCCGAATCTCGACGCGGTAGTCGAGCCACCCGCTGAAGTACGTGGTGAACACCTCGCGCAGCAACCGGTCCCGGCCACGTCCGCGGTTGGGGACGTCCGGCAGCGGATAAGCCGAGATATCCCAGGCGATGTCGCGATCGATGGTCTTGATCCAACCGGGATCCCCAGTCTGAAACCGACGGAACGTCTCGCGAACCCTCTCGATGTTCTCCTCCGACATCGCCCGCGCAGTATCTCGTCGCTAGGTCCCCGCCCCCTCGGCCAGAACCTTGCTGCGGCCGCGATCCTGACCCGGCGCGCCCGAACTCGCCTCTAGGCTCCGCGGCGCCGTGCTCGGGACCTACCTGTCGTTCCTCCTCATCCTCGGCGCCGCCGCGCTCGCCGGGCAGGCGATCCTCGCGCTCTGCGGCGCTCGCCGGTGGTCGCAGCTCGCGCCCGCGGTCGGCCTCGCGGCGCTCCTGCCGATCGCCTGGGCGACGGTCCGCCTCCCCGGACGCGGAACCGCGGCGCTGATCGCGATCGCGGTGGTCGCGGCAATTTCGGCCCTCTTGGTGTGGGGCCGCGTCGAGGACCTTGGCGCGGCGCTGCGCGCGGGCGTGCCGGTCGCCATCGCCGCGGCCGTCGCCGCCTCGCTGCCGTTCTTCGTCGCCGGCAGGTTCGGGATCCTCGGCACCGGGCTCGACCCCGACATGTCCCAGCACCTGCTGACCGCGGCGCGGCTCGCGGACGGCCACGGGGCGCGCCTCGTCAGCTCCGGGTACCCGCTCGGCCCGCACAGCATCGTCGTCGCCGTCTCGGCGCTCGGGCCGAGCCTCGTCCACGGCTTCGACGGCCTGGCGCTCGCGGTCGCCGTCGCCTCGTGCCTGGCGCCGCTCGCGATCCTCTCGCGGCTCCACGCCGTCCCCCAGATCGCCGGCTGCCTGCTCACCGGGCTCGCCTACATGGCGGCGAGCTACCTGGTCCAGGGGGCGTTCAAGGAGTCGCTCGAGGCGTTGTTCGTCCTCGCCTTCGCCGTCGGCCTGCACCTGCTCGCCCGCGGCGGGCTCACGCCGGCCACGGCGCCGCGCGTGCTTCGCGCCACCCCGCTCTCGGTCCTCGCGATCGGCGCCGTCTACTCCTACAGCTTCCCCGGCCTGCTCTGGCT
>JBKPNB010000317.1:0-6320 GCA_046732395.1 Actinomycetota bacterium
ATGCTGGCGATCGCCGCGGCGCGCGCCGCCGCGCGCGGCGCCGACGGGGCCGCCGCCCTGGCGGCCGCCGAACGGGCACGCGAGCCGCTCAAGATGTGGTTCGCGATCGACACCCTCGAATACCTGCGCCGCGGCGGGCGAATCGGCTCCGCCCAGGCACTCCTCGGCTCGGCGCTCCAGATCAAGCCGATCCTCACCCTCGAGGAGGAGATCGCCCCGATCGAGCGGGTGCGGACCCGGCGCCGCGCGTTCGAGCGGATGGTCGACTTCGCCCGCGAACGTCGCGACAGCGCCGCCGATGCCTGGGTCGTTCAGCACATCCAGGATCCGGAGAGCGCGCGCCGGCTCGTCGACGAGTGCCGGCGGGTCTTCGACCGCGAGCCGGTATTCGTCTCCGAGATCGGCCCCGTGATCGGCGCCCACGTCGGCCCGGGGCTGCTCGGCGTCGGCGGGATCCCGTCCGAGCTGCTTGGCTAGGCGAGTCCCGCCGACCTCACGCCCCGCCCTCCTCTACCACCTCGGGGAGCGTCGGGCGCGAGAACCGCCAGTAGTCGCGGGCCACCGCCTGTACGGCCGCCGCCGCCGGGATCGCGA
Source organism: Actinomycetota bacterium (assembly GCA_046732395.1). Lineage (GTDB taxonomy): Bacteria > Actinomycetota > Thermoleophilia > Solirubrobacterales > 70-9 > JAWVFM01. The sequence continues at coordinate 595 of JBKPNB010000317.1, forward strand.
CCAGCGCCCCGAGGACGCCGAGCAGTGCGGCGCCGATCAGGATGGCGACGATGACGATCAGCGGGTGAAGCTCGACCGCCCGGCCGTAGACGAACGGCTGAATCATGTTGTTCTCGATCTGCTGATAGATGATCAGCACCGCGGCCCAGACGATCAGCCCGAGCGGGAAGTTGGTGAAGGCGACGACGATCCCGACCAGGATCCCGCCGAGCGTCGCGCCGACCAGCGGCACGAGGTCGAAGAACCCAAACAGGATCGCCAGCGGCAGGGCGAAGGGGACTCCGAGGATGACGAGCGTGACGTAGGTGACGAGGCCGGCGAGGATGCTGATCACGAAGTTGCCGAATACGTAGCCCGAGATCGCGTCGGAGACGTCGGCGGCGACCGCGCGCACCCGCTTCTCCCGCTCGGGCCTGAGTTGTCGAAAGCCGAAGGCCAGCATGCGGTCGCCGTCCTTGACCAGGAAGAAAGCCATGACCAGGATCGAGAACAGCTTCACGAAGCTGGAGAAGACGCCGACCGTGACGTCGCGCAGGGTGCCGGCCGCCTCCCCGAGCTTGCTCGGCAGGTCCTTCGCCTGCTGCTTCAGCTTCTGGGTGATCCCGTAGCGATTGTCGTACTTGCGGAAGGTCGAGTTGTGGCGGAGGTCGTCGACGTAGCCGGGGAGGTTCGAGGAGAGGTCCTCGACCCCGGTCACGAGCGGGGGCACGATCAGCAGGCCGATCCCGAAGATCGCCGCGGCTCCGGCGAAGTACACGGCGAGGATCGCCACCCAGCGCGGCACGCGTCGCCGATCGAGCCAGTTCACCGGCGGCGCCATCGCGACCGCGACAAGGACGGCGATCAGGAACAGCCCGACGACGCTCCGGATCAGGTAGATCAGGTAGAGGGCCGCGAGCACCACCGCGGCGACGAGAACCACCTTGGCGATCAGGCGGCTCGAGATCTGGGACGGCGGCATCCACGGCGAGACTAGGCTTGCCCGCGGCGGAATCGGCCCCGCCCGGTCGGCTAGCGCCGGCGAAGGGCGATCAGCCCGCCGACCGCGAAGCCGACCACGGCGGCGCCGATGATCAGCTCGCGGCGGTGCTCGCGCACCTGGCGGCGCCAGTTGGTGAGCTCGGCGACCCGGCCGCGGAGCGCCTCGACCGAGCGTCCGAGCTCCTGGCGCTGGACCTCGATGTCGCGCCGGATCTGCGCCGAGGATCGGCCGGGAACTCCCCGCGTCGCGCGGGCGACGGGCTCACCGGCTCCGGTGCGGTAGACGCCGGTTTCCTCTGTCATGGACTACCCAAGGTCTCCTGCGATGGGCCGGTGAGGGTCTCCTTGGTGCGCTTGGCCTCCTCGATCGCGAGCTCCGGCACCGGCGGCGCGCCGGCCCGGAACGAGCGGTAGGCGACGACCCCGGCGATGGCGGCGACCACGAACCACAGCACCGCCTCGATCGCAAACCCGATCCAGATGTGATCGCTGAAGAACAGGTCGTCGAGGAGCCAGGCGAACGCATGAATGGCCATCGCCAGGCCGAGGAGCGCGAAGATGCCGGCCGCGAGGCCGACCGCCCCGCCCCGCGCGAGCTTGGAGAGCTTCTCCGAGATCTCCGCCTTCGCGAGCTCGATCTCCTCGCGGACCAGCAGCGAGACGCGCTCGGAGACATCGAAGACGAGCTCGCCGACCGAGCGGTCCTCGGGCGCGGCGCCGCTTCGACCCTCGGGCCGGCCGGCCGTCACTCGGGGGGGTCCTCCTTGAAGATCCGGAACCACAAGGCCGCCGCGAGGCGGTTGGCGACGACGCTCGCAAGCGCGCCGGTGGCCGCGACCATCCCGGCCCACATCAACCGTCTCACTACTTCGTTGTCCATCTTGGGCGCTTGCGGCGGGGCCTACCCGCCGGTGCGGCACGGTAACCCATCGGCCCCCGCTCCGGCGGGAGCGATCAACCGAATCGCGGCTCGAGCCCGCCGCAGATCGTCTCGACGACCATCCCGCGGGCCCTCGTGAAGTCGGCGTCGGTGTGCGGGATGAGGTCGAACACCCAGGCCGACAGCAGTTGCTCGATCGCCCCGTAGAACCACATTGAGGCGAAGCCGGGGTCGACGTCGCGACGGAACTCGCCGCGCTTCTGGCCGTCGGCGACGATCTTTGCGATCACGTCGTAGGCCCGGCTGATCTCGGGCAGGTGGGTGCGCCCGAACGAGTTCGCCGCGCGGGTGACCTCGACGATGATCACCTTCATCAGCTCCGGATCGTGGCGGTAGGAGTCGATGATGAAGCCGGCGACGGCGTCGAGCTTCTCGCGAGCCGGGATCGGTTCCCGGTCGACCTCGTCGATCGCGGCGAGCATCAGCGACCAGCGCTCGCTGAACAGCTCGTTCAGCACCTGGTCCTTGGAGTCGAAGTAGTGGTAGACGAGGCCGTAGGCGACCCCGGCCTCGTCGGCGATGTCGGAGACCCGGCAGCGGTAGAAGCCCCGACGGGCGAAGACGCGGATCGCGGCGTCGAGGATCTGCCGACGCCGGTCGACCGCGGCGGCGGCCTCAGCCATGTCCGGCCTCGACCAGGTCCGGCCACCGGTAGGCCTGGGGCCGGCGATTTGCGAGCGAGGGAAGCGAGCGGCGGACCCCCTCCTGGGCGGCGAGGTCGAGCTCGGCAGTCGCGACTCCCTCGCCGTCGGGCGCGACCGCCAGCACCACGCCCCAGGGGTCGACGATCATCGACCGCCCGTAGGAGTGGTAGTGCGGCGGCGTCTGGCCGAACTGGTCGGCGGCGATCACGAACGCCTGATTCTCGATCGCCCGCGCCCGCATCAACACCTCCCAGTGATCGCGGCCGGTGTGCAGCGTGAAGGCGGACGGGATGGTGAACGCCCGCGCGCCGCGCACCGCGAGGATCCGGTAGAGCTCCGGAAAGCGGACGTCGTAGCAGACGCTCATCCCGATCTCGAGCCCGCCCGCGTCGGCGACGACCACCTCCTCGCCGGCCTCTTCGTTCTCCGATTCCCGGTACGAGACGCCGCCGACGTCGACGTCGAACATGTGGATCTTGCGGTAGGTGGCGACGATCTCGCCGTCCGCATCGATCAGGACCGAGGTGTTGAACGCCCGCTCGCCCTCGCCTCGCTCGGCGAAGCTGCCGGCGACGAGCACGAGGCCGAGCTCGGAGGCCCATCCCCGGGCGGCGAAGATCGAGCCGCCGTCGAGCGGCTCGGCGCCGGCTCGCAGAGCCGCGCCGTCGCCGAGCAGGTTCCACTTCTCGGGGAGGACGACGAGCTCGGCGCCGGCGCGGGCGGCGGCGCCCACCAGGCGCTCGGCGACCTCGAGGTTGTGGGCGACCTCGGCGGTCGAGTTCATCTGCACTACGGCGGCACGCATTGGCTCTCCTTCCCATCGAATCGGCGAGATGCGACGACGCTCGCCGCCAGCCGATTGACTGATTGGTCAATCTAGCGCGTCGAACGGCGATCGCTCCGGCGCGCGCGGGGCGTGAGGCCCGTCACAGGCGATGTTTCGCGACAGCGGCGGCGGGAAGTCGCTGGCGATGCGCCTGCGCCGCGCCAGACGCCCGATGACGCTGTTCGAAAGCAGGACCGAGCAATGGCGGCAGGTGGGGCTCGGGGGCGAGATCGATCGCGAGCGCGCCCAGCGCGCGCGTGGCGGCGTGCTCCTGATCTGCGCCCTCATCGCCGGCGTCCTGCTCCTGTTCACCAATCGCCAGACCCTGTTCCCGGATCTCGGGACCCCGGTCCGGATTGCGACGGTCGTCGCCCTCCTGGTCCTCGGCTGGGCGCTCGCGCGGCAGCTCGGACGCGGCATCGCCCCGCAGCTCTTTCGCCGCCTCGACCCGGGGACGGCCGGGACCATCGGCTTCCTGATCCGGCTCGGGACGATCCTGCTCGCGACCGTGGTCGGCCTGCGGATCGCCGGCCTCTCCCCGAGCACGCTGGCGCTGGGCGGTGCGTTCACCGCCGTCATCGTCGGGCTCGCCGCCCAGCAGACGCTCGGCAACCTGTTCGCCGGGCTGGTCCTGCTCTCGACGCGCCCGTTCCGGGTTGGCGAGCGGGTCCGGCTGCGCGGTGGGGCGATGGCCGGCAACGTCGAGGGGATCGTCAGCTCGCTCGGGCTCTTCTACACCAGCCTCGTCGACGGCGCCGACCGGATCATGGTTCCCAACAGCGTCCTTCTCCAGCTCGCCGTGATCCCCCTCCGCGAGCCCGAGCGGGTCGAGCTCCGGGCCCGCTTTCCGGCCGCCGTGACGCCGAGCGAGGTCCAGACCCGCCTCGCGGAGCAGATTTCGGTCGCGCTTCGCTACCCGCCGCACGTTGCTCTCGAGGAGCTCGACCACGACGAGGTCGTGGTCCGCATCCTCGCGACGCCGCAGCGGCCGGCCGACGGCGCCATGCTCGCCGGGCAGGTGCTCACCGCCGTCCGCTCCGACGGTGGCTCGAGCACGCACAACGGGCGCTGACGCCGCACCCGCGGAGTGACGATTTCGCCGCCGACGCGTAATTCGCATACGGATGAGCAGTCGTCGCCTCACCCATATCCTGGCCGGGCTCGGCGCCGCCGCCCTCGTGGGCTGCGGCTCCTCGGGCGGAGCACCGCGACCGGCGCCGCTCGTCAGCTACGTGCGGTCGGGAGGTTTGGCGGGCGTCTTTGACGAGCTTCGGGTGAGCGGCTCAGGCGCCGCCACGCTTCGCGTCGCTCCGTCGTCGCCGCCGATCTCATTCCGGCTTCGCCCGGCCGAGGTCGAGCGCCTCCAGCGCGATCTCGACGCGGCCGACATCGGCTCGATCCCCTCGAGGCGGGCGCCGGCATGCGCGGACTGCTTCCACTACCGCATAGCCGCCAGCGGCGACGCCGTCGAGGCCGACGAGTCGCGTGTCCCGCGGGCGCTGCGGCCGCTGCTCGCCGAGCTCGGCCAGATCGTCGACGCGCACATGCCGCTCCCGCACGCCGGCGTGAAATAGCTCGCCCTAGTTTGCCTGCCGATCGGACTGCTCGCTGTCGGGATCGGCGGGAAGCTGGTCCCCCTGGGGCCAGCATCCCGTGCCCGTGAACATGCTCTCGCTATGCGCGAGCAGCTCGACTTCCGCCGTTGCAGATTCCTTTTCTTCCACTAACACGATGTAAACAAAGCTAGCAGCGCGGTTACAGGTTGGCAGTGACCACGGGACGGCCGTCTAGCCCGAGCGCGCCTCGCGCTGGTGCTCGAGCTCGGCCACGAGCAGCTTCGAATGCATCGCCGCGATCAGGTCCTTGAGCGGCTCGGCGCCAACCTCGAGGAGCTCGACCACTCGCTCTGGCTCCACCTTGCCGGCGAGGCGGTTCATCACCACCTCAACCTCCTCGCGGACGAGCTCGGAGAGCGCGCGCTTGTAGCGAAGGGTGTCGTAGACGGTGAAGCCGATCGCCTCGTCGTAGCCGCCGGCCCGAAACCGGCTGATGGCCTCGATGATGCGGACGTCGAGGGGGCTGTAGCCGCGGGAGTTCGGCGACAGGATCCCGAGCTCGGCGAGGCGGTCGAGGACGTCGGCCGGCATCGCGTAGCGCTCGCGGACCTCGGCAGCGCTGGTCCGGGTCCGCTCGCCGGCCAGGGCCGAGGCGAGGATCTGGTCCTCGACCTCGATCATCGCCCGCAGCCGCTCCGGGTCGGAGTCGCGGCGCTCGAGCAGCTCGCGGATCACCCGCAGCGGCATGAACCGCTCCTCCTGGAGCTGCTTGATGAGCC
>JBKPNB010000318.1:0-2760 GCA_046732395.1 Actinomycetota bacterium
CACCACCGCGGCCCCAGGGGCGGCGAGCGCGTTGCGGAATTTGGCGAAGAACGTCGGCGTCTCGGGCGGATCGATCCCCGCCTCGGCGGCATGTGCCCGGTAGTTGAGGCCGATACAGATGATCTTGTCGGGGTCCGGGACCGGGGGGAGGAGCTCCACCGAGTCGAGCGGGAGGACCTCGCCGTCGGCGCGGGCGCCGTCGTCGAGCCGATCGCTCTCGAGCAGCTCGCGGACGGTCGAACCTCCGTCGCCGAGCGCGTCCCAGCAATCGACGACGCCGCCATCCCGCAGGACGCCGGCTCGCGGCCCCCGGTGGGATCGGTAGGTGACCAGCCGCATCGGTCGGGCAGCCTATCCCTCCCTAGAATCACTCCCGCGAGCCCCTCCGGGGCTCGACCCCACCAGGGGGCGTAGCTCAGTTGGTTAGAGCGCCGGCCTGTCACGCCGGAGGCCGCGGGTTCGAGTCCCGTCGCTCCCGTCATCGGTTGCCCTGCAACGGTGGCGGGTTCCGATGCCGGGGAGCCGGTCCGCCACCCCGGCTCCATGGCCCGATAGTGGCCTCCGACGCCGCCTCGGCAGGCGACCGTCCCCCCGGACGCGCTGCCGCCCCCGAAGCACCTTGACACAAAACGCACTCCGGTTTTAGGCTCGCGTAACCGCACTATGCCAGCGCCCGAATGGGGCGCCGAAGGGAGACGCTCGGATGGAAGCACGGCATGCAGGGATCGCTGCGGCGCTCGGCGCCGGGACGCGGCGCGTGCGTCGCAGGCTGATCGTGGCGGCGCTCGCCGCCGTCGGGCTGACTGCGCTCCTCGCGCCCGGGGCCCTGGCGAACTTCACGCCGGAGGCGGGCGGCTACATCGACCACTCCACCTCGAACGGACACCGACTCACGTTCCACTACGCGGCGCACACGGGCACCGTCCACGACTTCACGCTCAGCTCGAACACGATCTTCTCCAGCGCCACCGTGCACCACACAACCGAGGGTTGGAGGTTCACCCACTACGACAGCCATCACATCGTCCACGGCACCTGGCTCAACCACTACACGGTCCACGGCTCGATCTGCAACCTTCACATCGACCCGACCGGCTGCCGGAGTACGACCAGCGGCAAGCAGTTTTTCGAGGCCGTCTTCCCGCACGGAAAGCCACCCGAGGGTCCCTGGACGGGAACCGCCACCAACTTGGTGGGAGCGACCGGAACGGCCACCTTCACGATCGGCCCCTCGAACTCGGGAGGCGACAGGATCGCGGTCAAGGACCTGTTGATGCCCAATCAATTCTTCGGCGCCTACGGGCCACTCTTCAAGAATGAGTTCACGCACGTCTGGGAGTACTTCCGCTACAACACCTACGAAGAAGTCGATCTCGTCTGGGACGACCCGACGCACATGCACGGAGCGGCCTGCCTGGTTAATTCACACGGCAGTTGTTACGACCTCGACACCAACTGGGCCTTCACCGCCCACTACATCGGCAACGCAAAGTAGAGGCCAGCGAGGCGAGGCGCTCGATCCGACGCCGGACCGGGAATGGGAATCTCCCTGCGGGTAGGTTGGCGAGCCCGAGTTCTTTCCCGGTCGCTACGAGCGACCCCTGGCTCTCGTCGCTGTCAGGGCGAGCCTATGCCCGGCGCCTTTCCCGTAGGAAGTTGCGTCCCTTCGAAGCCTCAGCTGCCGAGATTCGTGGCCTTCGGCACGAACTTGCTTGCGCCGAACGTCGCCCCCTGCGGGTCGGCGAGGACCGTCACCCGAATGGTGTAGGTCGGCGTGGACCAGGGCGCGTCGAACGGCGGGACGATCACACCTCCGCCGAGCTCGGCGGCCTTGGCCGCCGTCGCGTCAGCGTCGGCGGTGGCGAACGTCACGCTCCAATGCGCCGGCGTGTCGGGCTGGTCGTCCGCGATCGGGATGATGCTCCCGACGACGTCCTCGAACCCCTCGGGGGCGCCCGCCTCGGCCATCTGCTTGCGGAGGGCCGGGTGGTGCTCGCGCTCGAGCCAGTCGCCGTAGCCGGGCAGCGTCCAGCCCTCGGCCCCGCCGCCGATCCCAGCCGTCTGCCACCCGAACAGCGATCCGTAGAACGACCTCGCCCCTTCGACGTCGCGGGTGTTGAGGCCGTTGAAGACCACCGCGCCCGGGTCGTTGACCAACCGCGCGCCCCTGTGCCCCTTCGCCTCCCAGACGGAGAACGCCGCTCCCTCGGGATCGGTGAAGGCGGCGATCCGGGCGGCGTCCATGAAGTCGAAGGGCTCGCTCACGACGGCACCGCCGGCGTCGCGGACCTTCGACGCGGTCGCCTCGGCGCTCTCGACCCAGAAGTAGGTGTTCCACATCGCCGCCGGCGGCGCCGCCTCGGCTATGGATCGGACGGCCCCGACATCGCCGCTCCGCCGGGCGCCGGATGTGTCGAAGATCGATGAGCTCGTCGCCTCACCCCGGGCGATGAAGTACCCGCCCTCCGAGCTCGGCGGCATCACATCCTCGAACTCCCAGCCGAACAGACCGCCGTAGAAGTCGAGCGCCGCCACCGGATCGGGTTCGCACGCCTCCACCCAGCAGGGGACGCCGGGGATGTATCCGTCGCGCTCGGGCATTTGGTGCACTCCCTTCGAATTCCTCGACACCTCGGCGCACCGTATCCGGCGTTTGGGTCAGGAGCTGTCCTCGACGGGGGGAGCCAGGGCGCACGCCGTATCGCTCACCGCACGAGCCGGAAGAATGAGCGAACCTCGTCCACGAAGAGTTCGGGCTGC
>JBKPNB010000319.1:0-4533 GCA_046732395.1 Actinomycetota bacterium
CGGTTGACGAGCTCGCGGAGCTCCGGCGACGCCGCGACGCGCGCCTCGACCGCGGCCCGCCGCTCGGCGGGGAGCGTGCCGTCGGCGAGCGCGGACAGCTCCGCCATCTCCTCGGCGCTCAGCTTTGACGCGATGTCGCTCATGCCATTCGGATACCAGCACATGCGGGACCCCGGCACGGGGGCCCCCGCCGTCCGCCGTTACCAGCGCCCCGTCGACGTCCGGGCGATGAACCGCGCCACGAGGAAGGCGCCCAGCAAAACGATCGCAGCGATTTCGGCGATCCGGGAGGCGAGGATCCCCGGTGGGTCATAGCCCGGTTCCATGAACCCGAACAGCGGCGTGTGCTCGCTGATCAGCAGGAACGCGAAGGCGGCGGCGGCCAGGGCGACGCCCGCGAGCGCGAGCAACCCGACGGCAGCTCCACCCCAGCGCCGGCCGGCCAGTCGCTCGACCGGGGCGAGGAGCCCGAGCCCGATCACGGTCGCCCCGGCGAAGTTGAGGACGAACAGCATGCCGATCGTCCGGATCGCCGAGTAGAGCCCGAGGTACTCGTGCAGGTGCACGGCACCCACCGCGACCACCGCGAGCGCGCCGAGCGCGCGGACCGTGAGCCACAGCGCCGGGCCGGCGCGAGCCCTCCCTCTGGCCGCGCGGCGACGGCGCCCCGCGACGGTCGCCGGGGATGCCTCGACCTCGCCCACTGCCGTCAGCAGGCGCAGCAATCGATCGTGATCGGAGCTTTCCATGAGGGCCTCCTGCAGTCGTCTTCCCCCCTCAAAGACGCCGGAGGCCCCGATTCCTTCCCGCGGGGGCCTAATCTGCCGCGGCCGGCTCGAGCAGCATCGAGAGGTCGAGCGCGGGCGCCGAATGGGTGAGGGCGCCGACCGAGATGAAGTCGACGCCGGCGGCGGCGACGGTGACGACGTTTGCGAGCGTGATCCCGCCCGAGGCCTCGAGCCCCGGCTCGCCGTCATGAGCGCCGGCCCGGTCGCGCAGGGCGATCGCCTCCCGCAGCCGCGCCGGGTCCATGTTGTCGAGGAGCAACCGGTCGGCGCCGGCCGCGAGGGCGGCGGCGACGTCGTCGAGGTCGCGGCACTCGACCTCGATCGCGAGTTCGGGGCGGGCGGCGCGGGCCTGGGCCACCGCCTCGGCGACGCCGCCGGCGAGCGCGATGTGGTTCTCCTTCAGGAGGACCGCGTCGTCGAGGCCCATCCGGTGGTTGCGGGCCCCGCCGGCAGCCACCGCCGCCTTCTCGAGCGCCCGCAGCCCCGGCGTCGTCTTGCGGGTGTCGAGAATCGTCGCCCGGTGCGGCGCGGCGGCGGCCACGTACCGCGCGGCGAGGGTGGCGATTCCCGACAGGTGGCAGAGGAAGTTGAGCGCCGTCCGCTCGGCGGCTAGCAGCGCCCGCGCCGGCCCGGCGACGACCGCGACGTCGGCGGGCACCTCCTCGCGCCACGCCCCCTCGGCCGCGACCGGTTCGAGCGTCGCCGCCCCGGCCCGGCGGAACACCTCGGCCGCGACCTCGACCCCGAAGATCACCCCGGGCGCCTTCTGGACGATCCGCGCGCGGGCCCGGGCGGCCGCCGGCACCACCGCCTCGGCGGTCACGTCGCCCGCCCCGATGTCCTCCGCCAGCGCGCGGGCGACGAGGTCCGCGGTCGCGGCGTCGATCACCGGCCAGCGGCGAAGACCGCGATCGTCGCGGTGAACCCGTGGAGGAAGTTACGGCCGCCGACCGGACCGATCTCGCCGGCGCAGAAGAAGCCCCCGGCGGGGACGGCGAGCGCATCCTCGACCGCGGTGGCGTCGTGGTCGGGGACGTCGAACATGTGCGAGCCGCGACCGTTGCAGGTGAAGAGCAGGGCGCCGGCGGCCCCGGCCGAGCCCAGCGCCTTGGCCTGGGCCCGGAGCGCCGCGCGCAGGTCCTCGTCGGCGGAGGCGCCGTCGCGGACGTGCATGCGGACCGTCTGGCCAACGCGCACGCGCTCGCCGATCGCGATCGACTGCTCCCTCGGGTCGGAGCCGATGATCGGGCGGACCAGGAAGTCGCCGCGGCCATAGTCGGGCTTGTTCTCGTCGATTACGATCCCCAGCATCAGCCCCTGCGCGGCGAGCTCCTGATCGCGTGGGGTGAGCGTGGCGATCGCCTCCCGCAGCCGCTCGATCGCCGGTTTCGAGGCGAGCTCGGCGATGACGTTTCCCTCGGCGGCGGTGATCGTCATCTCGGGGCCGACCGGAGCCGCCCCCTGCGAGACGCACGGGACCACCTCCGCCCCCGACAGCGAGCAGGCGACGGCGCCGCCGTCGATCACGTCGCCGTCGCGGAGCAGCGACGCCGACCCAGCCGCGGCGGCGCTGGCGAGGCCGCCGAGCGCCGGGAGCCCCGGACGCTCGCGGTTGAGGTGGGCGAGCAGGACGTCGGTGGCGAAGGTGTAGGGGTCGGAGAGGACGATCACCGCCTCGCCGAGGGCGCCCGGCTCGGGCACCCCGCGGAGCGAGATCCCGTCCGCGCCGCGGGCCGCCTCCATGTGGTGGGTGGAGATCGCGGCGCCCGGGAGCGACGCCGCCCAGACCACCGCTCCGGACCCCTCCTCGATCTCCTGACCCGCGCCGACCACGCCGCCGGCGCCGCAGCCGATCAGGTTCCGCGGGGCAAGCTCCTCGTGGACCACCGACAGGATCCACTTGCCGTGGCCGAGATGGGGGGCGCTGGCGAAGGCGAGCGCGAGGTCGCAGGGCGCGCCGTCGAGCCCGCGGCGGGCCTCGGCGGCGGCCTCCGAGAACGCCTCGACCGGATCGAGCGACTCCGAGAGCCCGACCGCGATCCTCATCGTCGCGCTCCCGACGCGTGGGCGGCGCTGCGCAGCAGGTAGGAGCGGACGAAGCCGTCGAGATCCCCGTCGAGGACCCGCTGGGCATCGCCGACCTCGAAGCCGGTGCGGTGGTCCTTCACCCTCTGCGAGGGGTGGAGGGTGTAGCTTCGGATCTGCGAGCCCCAGCCCACCTCCGCGCGCTCTCCGCGCTCCGCCGCCAGCTCCTCGGCCCGCCTGCGCTCCTCGAGCTCCAGCAGCCGGGCCCTGAGCAGCTTCATCGCCGTCGCCTTGTTCTGCGCCTGCGAGCGCTCGTTCTGGCACTGGACGACGATCCCGGTCGGGACGTGGGTGATGCGGACCGCGGAGTCGGTCTTGTTCACGTGCTGGCCGCCGGCGCCCGAGGCGCGGTAGGTGTCGACGCGCAGGTCCTCTTCGTCGATGGCCACGTCGAAGTCGTCGTCGGCGAGCGGCGCGACGTCGACCTCGGCGAACGCGGTGTGGCGGCGCTTCTGGGCGTCGAACGGGGAGATCCGCACCAGCCGGTGGACGCCGCGCTCCGCCTTCAGCAGGCCGTAGGCGTTCTCGCCGCGGGCCACGAAGGTCGCCGACTTGAGTCCCGCCTCCTCACCCTCGGAGGCCTCGGCCATCTCGACCTCGAACCCGCGCCGCTCCGCCCAGCGCAGGTACATCCGCAGCAGCATCTCGGCCCAGTCCTGGGAGTCGGTGCCCCCGGCGCCGGAGCGGACCGTCACCACCGCGTCGCCGCCGTCGTAGCGCCCGCGGAACAGCCGCGCCTCCTCGAGCTCGGCGAGGCGGCGCTCGACCGATGCGAGCTGCGTCTCGAGCTCGGCGCCGATGTCCGGGTCCTCGGCCGCGAGCTCGACGAGCTCGCCGAGGTCGCCGGCGTCGGCCTCGAGCGAGCGGAACACCTCGAGGCGGCGCTGGGCGGCGGCATGGGCCGCGGCGATTCGCGCCGCCGACTCCTGGTCGTCCCAGAAGCCGGGTCGCTGCATCTCGCGCTCGAGCTTCGCTACCCGGTCGGCGAGCTCGGCGGGGTCAAAGGTAGTCCGCGAGCAGCTTCAGCCCCTCGCGTACCTCCTCGACGCGCTCGGCGAGGGTGCGCTCTGTCGCTGCCTCGGCCATCGAGGACAGCATAGGCCGCGGACGAGCGGGCGTTCACAGCGGCTGTCAGGCCCTGACGCCGGCCGCGGCCAGCGCCGCGACTCGATCCTCGAACGGCTCCCACCTGGCGACCCGGCCGTCGCGGAGCTCGAAGACCCAGGCCACCTGCTCCTCGCGGGCGAGCTGGCCGCCGCGCCACCACCACTGCTTGCGGACGAGAGCGACGGCGCGATCGCCGTCGACGGTGAGCGAGTCGAGCTCGATGTGCTGATCGAGCTCGCCGGTCTCGAGCCGGCGCGCCCAGGCGAGCGCCTCGGCGATGCCGCGCTTCGTCCCCCGCGCCGAGTGGAGGACGACGTCGGGGTCGAGAACCTCGCCGAGCCGCTCCAGGTCTCCGTGGTTGAAGGCGTCGATGAAGGCGAGGACCGCGGCGGCGGCCTCACTTCCCATGGCACTTCTTGTACTTCTTGCCCGACCCGCACCAGCACGGGTCGTTGCGACCGATCTTCTCGCGCTCCCCCTTTACCACCGTCACCGGGTTCTCCCCGGCGGCGCCGTTGCCGGCCTGGGGTTGGGCCTGGGGCTGGGGCCGGGG
>JBKPNB010000320.1:0-5225 GCA_046732395.1 Actinomycetota bacterium
TCCGCCGGCCTCCCGAACCCGCTCGGCCCGGAACAGCGCCTGCCCGGACCCGCTGTCCCAGCCGGCGAGGACGTCCGGCCAGATCATCCGGGTGAAGCCGATCCGTGGGTGGGTAGCCCGTTGCCTTCGTCCGTTTGGCTCGAACCTGACGTTCGCACCCACCGCCGCGACCGCGTCGGGCCGCCGGCGGAGCGGGCGGTGGAGGAGCTCCAGCGCCCGCGAGAGGAGCCGGTCGTCGTCGTCGAGGAACAGGACGTACTCGCCGCGAGCCTCTCGCAGGCCGCGGTTGCGGGCCACCGAGCGCTCCGAACGGCGGTCGAGGCGCACCGGCCGGAGGCGGGCGTTGCGGCGCCGCTCGAGCCAGGTCCAGGTCTCGTCGTCGGAGGCATCGTCGACGACAACGATCTCCCAGTCGGGGAAGCTTTGGCGCTCGACGCTCTCGAGCGCCTCCGCGAGCAGCCGGCGACGGTTTCTCGTCGGGATGACGACGGTGACCCTGGACCGACTTGCACCCGTCACGCGATCCAGGCGTTCCTTGCGAACCCGAACGCGGCCAAGGCCCCGACGGCGGTGAACGTGACAATCACGATTTGCCGGTCGCGAGGCCGATCGAGTGTGAGGGCGGCGAGCGCCAGGAAGAGCGGGAAATCGGCGAGCAGGAAGCGAGGCAGGCTGACGAGCGGCAGGTTCTTCCCCGGCACTGAGACGATGACGGCGAGGTAGGCCACCGAGTAGATGCCGAAGGCGGGGCCGAGGGACCGCCATGCGACCCAGGTCAGCGCGAGCGCGGCCAGCATGAGCAAGAAGTAGAGCGCGTTGAGCGTCCCCAGGGCGTCGCCAGTCCGCACCGCGTCGAGGGAGCCGCTGAGCCCCGCGGAGGTGGCGTCCCAGAGGCCGCCCAGGGGCCCAAGCGTCGCCAGTTCGCGCCCGAAGAAATGGTGCTGGGCGCTGAAGAGCACCCCGGCATCTCCCAGCCGCCACTGAAAGTACGCGGCGACCAGGCAGAGCGCCGCCGGCAGCAGGAGAAGCGGGGCGACCGCGCCGAAGGAGCGCCGCCGGTTCCAGATCAGCAGGGCCAGGGCCGGGAGCAGCGCAATGCCAATCAGCCTAGTCGCGACGGCCAGCGCGCCCGCGATTCCTGCGAGCCAAGGCCGGTTCCGAAGCGCAGCGAGGAACGCGGCGGCGGACAGCGCCAGGAACACCCCCTCGGAGTAGACGGCGGTGAACACGAACGACAGCGGATACAGGGCCAGGTAGAGGACGACATCCCGGGCACCGCTCTCACCGATCAGCGGACGGGCGAGCTTGCTGAGAATGACTGCCGCGGCGCCTCCGGCGGCAAGCGAGACGAGAACGCCGCCGACCAGCGGCGAGCGGGTCACGAACCCGAAGGCGTGAACGAGCAGCGGATAGAGCGGCAGGAATGCCCCTTCCTTCACCGTCCGATAGCCGTCGCCGGCGATGTTCAGGAACCACACGGTGTCCCACCGCGCGAAGACATTGAAGAGAAGGTCGGTGCGCCACTCGAAGACGGCGTAATGGGGCGTCCCCGGCGGCAGCCGGTACGGATACGCCATGAAGACGAGCGCGATGCCGACCCAATACGCGGCCCTGATTCCGACCAGTGTGCCGAAGGCTCGAGCAGCGGCTCCTGGGCGCGGGCTTCCCTCGGCCCCGCTCCACGGCGCGACATCGGGCCTGCGACGCACCCGGGCGAGGGGCGCGATCGCCGTCATGCGCTGATCGCCGTCGGGGATCAGCTGCCGCTCACGCCCCGTTCTCTCGGGGCGGCGAAAGCAATCTCTGGAATGGCCGCATCGCGCCTAGGCCGGAGTCGAGGATCATTGCCCGAGGTCCGTGTCCGCGAACCGAGCGAGTCGGGACAGCGGTGAGTCTAGGGAATAGGGGATCGGATCGGATCCTCTCCTCGCGCGGCCGATCTCGATCCTGGCCGGGGTTGACACAATCTTGCGCTCACGATGATCGAGGTTCGATCAGGGTTCGCCGAGGATCATCGGCTGAGCGAGGGCACGCTGCGTTGTTGAGCGGGGCCGCGGGGCAGGCCAACGCGTGGGTCAGGGCCGCGCGCGCGGAGCCGGCGCTCTCGTCGAGGACCTTGCCTGCGCTCGTCGCGGCGATCACCGCAGCGGGTCTGCTGCTCCGCATCCCGTCCTTCAACGACTCCCTGTTCGCCGACGAGGTCGGCACCTATTTCGTCGTCACCTCTCACAGCCTCGGCCAGGTGATCGACCTCACGCGCACCTTCCAGCTCAACCCTCCGCTCTATCTGATCCTGGCTTGGTTCACCGAGAAGCTCGGCGACCCGGCGCAGACGCTGCGGCTCGTCTCGCTGCTGGCGGGGACGGCGGCGATCCCGCTCACCTATCTGGTGGGGCTGTACACGGTCGGCCGGCGCGCTGCGATCTCGGGCGCCGCCCTAATCGCGCTCAGCCCCTTCCTGATCTTCTACTCGACCGAGGCGCGGCCCTACGCGCTGCTCCTGCTCCTCGACCTCTCGTCCACCCTGTGCTTGCTGAGGGCAGTTGAGACCGGCCGGTTCCGCTGGTGGGCGGGTTATGCGGTCTCCTCGTGCGCCGCGATCTACACGCACTACCCGGCCGTTTTCGTACTCGTCGCTCAGTTCGCATGGGCATTCTGGACCCGCCCGGACGCCCGCAGAGCGCTTCTCGCCGCGAACCTCGCCGCAGCGCTCGCCTATCTCCCGTGGCTTCCCACCTTCTTGCACCACAACAGCTCGCCGGCGATCACGGTCATGACCAACTTCCATCCATTCGCGCTCCCCAGCGCCCGTAACGATTTTTTGCATTGGTCGATCGGCCACCCATTCATTCCGCTGGGCGACATGCCGGGGGGAGTGGCGCTCGCCATGATCGGCGTCGGCCTCGCAATCGGGGTCGCGGGCATGGCCCTGAAGGCAGTTCCGAGGGGTGATCGCCGCGAGCTTTTTCGTCCCGCGGCTGGAATGATGCTGGTCCTGTTGCTGGCCGTCGCCGCTCCGCTCGGAGCCGCGCTCTACAGCCTGTTCGGAAACAGCGTCTTCCTGCCCCGCAATCTGATCGGCTCCTGGCCGGGGCTGGCGCTCTTGGTCGGGTTGGTCATCGGCAGCGGCAACAGACCGCTGCGTATCTGCGCCGTGGGCTTGGTGTTGGCAGGCTTTGCCGTCGGTGCGGTCCAGATGCTCGAGGCGGTCTCCCAGCGCCCCGACTATCAGGGTGCGGCGACCTACGTCGATCGGATGGGCGAGCCCGCGGATCCGGTGATTGAGGTGCCCGATCTCTCGCCGGTGCCCCTGACGGGTTTCGACGTGGCGCTCGCCACTGCGTCCGGGGAAAAAAGACCCGACCGTCCGCACCTGCTCCACCTGGTCCGGCCGCCCGGCGTCGTCGCGCGGCGAGCAGCCGACGCCGCCCGCGGCGGCCGGCCGATCTTCATCATGAGCTCCGGCACGCCGAGGGAGATCGCCCTGCTCGGACGCTTGAGCCCTCTGTCCGGCGTTATGCGGGCTCTTCGTCCTCGCTTTCGGGTGGTCCACACGAAGACGTTCCCCGGCTTCGTCCCCCTCACGGTCTACGAGCTGCGCGGCGCTCGCCCATCGGGGGCCTAGCGTTCGCGTTCAGATCGATCTCGGCGAACGGGCACTAGACTTGCTCGGTTGTCAGGGCGCATGAGCGGGGATGCGGACAACGGCGGGCTCGATACCGTCGTGCTGGGCGCGGGTCCAGCCGGCTTGTCGGCAGCATGGGTCCTCGCAAAGCGCCGGATTCCCGCGGTGGTGCTCGAGGCCGACGGGACCGTCGGCGGGCTGGCGAAGACGCTCGAGTTCGACGGCTACCGATTCGACCTCGGCGGCCACCGCTTCTACACCAAGCTGGAGTCGATCGAGCGGATGTGGAGGGACGCCCTGGGCTCCGAGTTTCTGACGCGACCGCGCCTGTCGCGGATCTACTACCGCGGGCGGTTCCTGAGCTACCCGCTCAAGGCTCGCGATGTCTTCACGGCTCTCGGGGTGCTCGAATCGGCCCGCTGTGCATTCTCCTATCTGTATTGGCACAGGCGTTTTCGGGACCTTCAGCCACAGACGTTCGAGGACTGGGTGGTGAAGAGATTCGGTCGCCGGCTCTACGACGCCTTCTTCCGCTCCTACACCGAGAAGGTCTGGGGCATCCCGGGAACCGAGATCCGCTCGGAATGGGCGGCCCAGCGGATCCAGGACTTCAACTTCCACAAAGCCCTGCTCGGGATCCTTGGACTGCGCCATGACCATGCCCCGACCGTCATCGAAAACTTCGGCTATCCGCGGCTCGGTCCGGGGCAGATGTGGGAGCGGTTCAGGGAGCTGGTCGAGGAGCGTGGAATTCCGGTCCTCCTGAACCATCGTTGCGACGCCCTCTTCCACAGCGGCGGGCGGGTCCGCAGCATCCTGGTCGATTCCGATGGCGTCTGCGTGGAGCGACCGGTCGACGCGGTGCTCTCGAGCATTCCCCTTTCGGACCTCGTCCTCGGCCTCGATCCACCGGCGCCCGACCAGGTGCGTAGCGCGGCCTCGCGGCTTCGATATCGCGGGCTGTGCCTGGTGGCCTTGATGACCGAGGGCCGGGAGCCCTTCCCGGACAACTGGATCTACCTGCACGATCCCGGGATCCGTGCCGGGCGAGTCCAGAATTTCGGTGCGTGGAGCCCCGACATGGTCCGCCCAGGAACCACTTGCCTGGGAGTCGAATACTTCTGCTTCGAGGGCGACCCGATGTGGGAGATGCGCGACGATGATGCCGTTCGCTTCGCGACCGAGGAGCTCGCTCGGATCGGACTGGTCTCTCCAGCCCAGGTAGTGAACGGGGTCAAGGTCCGGGTCCCGAAGGCCTACCCGATGTACGACGCCACCTACCGAGAGGCGGTGGCGACGATCCGTGGGTATCTCGAGAGCTTCGAGAACCTCCACTCATTCGGCCGCAACGGCCTCCACCGCTACAACAACCAAGACCACTCGATGTGGACCGCGATACTGGCGACGCTCTCGTACATCGACGGCCAGCCGCGGGACGTCTGGTCCGTGAACACCAAGGCCGAGTTCCTCGAGGAGGGGCCGATGGCGGAGAGCATCGAGGATCTCGATCTCGCCGCGGGATCGGATCCCGGGCCCTCACCTGAGACGCCCATTTAGAAGCTGTCTCCACGCCGATCGCGGTCTCGACGGACCCCTGCGC
>JBKPNB010000321.1:0-6523 GCA_046732395.1 Actinomycetota bacterium
GTCCTCGCCCTCGACGTCCGGCGCCGCCGGCTACTGCCCGAGGTCGAGGAGCGGCGCGCCCGCCAGCGGCGCGCGTCGGAGGCGATCGCGGAGGCGAAGCGCTCGGGCGGCGACGCCGAGCCGCTGATCGCGGAGATGCGCGGCGTGGCGGCCGAGGTGAAGCGGCTCGAGGGCGAGCTCGCGAAGGTCGACGCGAGGCGCGACGCGCTCGCCGCCGAGCTCCCCAACCTCCCCGAACCCGACGCGCCCGACGGCGATACCGACGAGGACGCCGTGACCCTCCGCGAGGTCGGGGAGCGCCCGAGGTTCGCCTTCGAGCCGCGCGACCACCTCGAGCTGGGGCTCGACCACGGCTGGATCGAGGTGGACAAGGCGGCCGCCGCCTCCGGGTCACGGTTCGCCTACCTGCTCGGCGACCTGGTGCTCGTCGAGCTTGCGCTGATCAGGCTGGCGGTCGAGCGCACCCGCGCCGAGGGCTTCGTCCCGGTCGTCCCCCCGGTCCTGGTCCGGGAGGGGGCGCTGTTCGGGACCGGCTTCTTCCCCGCCGAGCGGGAGATGATCTACGAGATCGAGCGCGACGAGCTCTTCCTCGTCGGCACCTCTGAGGTCTCGATCGCCGCCCTCGGCGCCGGCGAGATCCTCGCCGCCGACGACCTCCCGTGCCGCTGCTGCGGGATCTCCACCTGCTTTCGCCGCGAGGCAGGAGCCGCCGGCAAGGACACCCGCGGCATCTTCCGCGTCCACCAGTTCGACAAGGTCGAGATGTTCTCGTTCGTCGAGCCGGGCTCCTCGCGGGCCGAGCACGAGCGCCTGCTCGCGATCCAGGAGGGGATCCTCGGCGCGCTCGAGGTCCCCTACCGGGTGGTCGACATCCCGATCGGCGAGCTGGGGGCGCCGGCGGCACGGAAGTTCGACTGCGAGGGCTGGATCCCGAGCCAGGGGCGCTACCGCGAACTCACCTCGTGCTCGAACACCACCGACTACCAGGCCCGCCGCCTCGACTGCCGCTACCGGCCCGAGCCCGGCGCCGGCCCGGTCCACGTCCACACCCTGAACGGCACCGCGGTGGCGGTCGGGCGGACGCTGATCGCCCTGCTCGAGAACCACCAGCGCGAGGACGGGAGCGTCGCCCTGCCGCGCGCCCTCGTCGCGGCCGGCGCGCCGGCGGCGATCCCCACCGGCGCTGGGCCGCCATCGTGAGCGCGGCCCGGATCAGGGCGGGGTTCGTCCCCGCGGGCATCCTCACCCTCGTCCTCGTCGGCGGGTTCTTCGCCGAGGCCGGGTGGGCGACGACGCTCTGGCCGTGGCCGGCGGCGCCGCTCTCCTACGTGTTCATCGCCTCGATCCTGGCGGCGATCGCGATCCCGATGCTGTGGATCGCCCTCAGCGGCGAGGCGGCGGCGATGCAGGCCGGCGCGCTCGACCTGACGGTGATGTACGGCGGAATGTTTCTCTACGTCGTCACGCTGATCGGCGACCCCGGGCAGCCGCGGCTGTGGCCGTACGCCGTCGTCTTCGGGCTCGCCTGCCTCGGCTCGGCCGCGACCTTCGCCCGATCGCGGCGGATGGCCTGGAGCGACCGGCGTCCGATCCCGGCGCTCGTCCGCGGCTCGTTCGGCGCCTTCGCGCTCGTCCTCGTGGCGGCCGGGACGGCGCTGATCTTCCACGCCGACATCTTCCCCTGGACCCTCACCGCGGAGTCCTCGGTGATGTTCGGCCTCGTCTACCTCGGCGCCGCCGTCTATTTCATCCACGGCTTCGCGCTGCCGAGATGGAGCAACGCCGCCGGGCAGCTGGCGGGCTTCCTCGTCTACGACGTGCTTCTCCTCGGCCCGTTCTTCGCCCACTTCGCCGACGTCAGCGGCGGCCAGCTCACGAGCCTGATCGTCTACGTCGCGTTCCTCCTCTACAGCGGTGCGCTCGCCGTCTACTACCTGCTGATCTGTGAGCGGACCCGGCTGCGAGTCGGCTAGCTCTTCGGTCGCCGATTACGCTGGACGCGATGGGCGACTGGCGTGCCAAGCTGTGCCGCGAGGCCTACGCCGCGTTCCAGCGCCTCGACTCGGAGGCCGCGGTCGCGGTCTACGACCCCGACTGCGTCTGGGACGTCGGCGCCGCCAGCGCCGCGCTCGGCCAGCAGACGTATCGCGGCCACGACGGGCTGCGACAGCTGATGAGGGAGGTCCGCGAGGTCTTCCCCGACTGGCACCCGGTGGTCGAGGAGCTTCGGCTTCGGGACGACGGGGCGCTCCTCGTTCGGGCGCATGTCGAGGCCACCTCGCGCGACAGCGGCATGCCGCTCGAGATCCCGCTCCTCGGCCAGGTGATCGAGTTCAGGGGCCACGCCATCCATCGGGTGACCCAGACCGGGTTCCCGCCGCCCGGCTGGGAGGAGGCGGCGGGCCTCGCCGCCTCCTAATGGCCGACTAGTCCTCGCGATCGAGCTCGAGCGAGCACGAGTTGATGCAGTAGCGAAGGCCGGTCGGGTTCGGGCCGTCATCGAAGACGTGGCCCAGGTGGCCGCCGCAGCGGCTGCAATGGACCTCGGTCCGGCGCATGAAGAAGCTCCGGTCCTCCTCGGTGTTGACCGCGCCGTCGTCGGCGGGCTCGAAGAAGCTTGGCCAGCCGGTGCCGGAGTCGAACTTGGTCTCGGAGCGGAACAGCTCCTGCCCGCAGCCCGCGCAGCGGTAGACGCCCGGCTCCTTGGTGTCCCAGTAGGCGCCGGTGAACGCCCGCTCGGTCCCCTTCTTGCGCAGCACCTCGTACTGCTCCGGCGAGAGCTCCTCGCGCCACTCGGTCTCGCTCTTCTGGACCTTCTCCATCTGCTCTCCTTGACTCGCTCTCACCCGTTCAGTCGCCTCAGGCGCATCGCCGTTACGCACCGAGGCTAGATGAGTGATCATCTCGAGCCCCCGCCCATACGATCCGCGGGCGATGGCCGACGCGTTCTTCGTTCCCGACGGCGACGCCTATCTGGCGACCGAGCTCACCCGCGGCCCGTGGGACCCGGACGCCGAGCACGCCGGGCCGCCGGCGGCGCTCGTCGCCCGCGAGGTCGAGCGGGTGGCGGGGGACGGGCGACGGATCGGGAGGCTCACCTACGAGATCCTGCGCACGGTGCCGATCGGACGGCTGCGGGTCGAGGCCGAGATCGTCCGCGGCGGGCGGCGGGTCGAGCTGATCGAGGCGAAACTCAGCGACGAGCACGGCGCGGTGGTCGCGGCGCGGGCCTGGGGACTGGCCGGCGCCGAGCTGTCGCTCGATGGCGAGCTCGATTGGCAGCGGGAGGGCTCGGGGGCGGTCCTTCGCCGTGAGGTCGCGCCGCCCGGACCCGGCTCGGCGAGCGCCTTCGACGTCGACTTCTTCCCCACCGGCCAGCCGGTCGGCTACCACACGGCGATGGAGTACCGGTTCGTTGCCGGCGAGTTCGTCCGGCCCGGCCCGGCGACCGCCTGGCTGCGGATGCGCCATCCGCTCGTCGCCGGCGAGGAGCCGACGCCGCTCCAGCGGGTGGCGATCGCCGCCGACTCCGGCAACGGGATCAGCGCCCCGCTCGACTTCCGCCGCTTCCTGTTCATCAACGTCGACCTCACGATCCATCTCGGCCGTCCGGCCAGCGGCGAGTGGATCTGCCTCGACTCGACGACGATCCCGGACCCGAGCGGGCTCGGGATCACCGACACCGCGCTCTACGACGAGCGCGGGCCCGTCGGCAGGGCGGCGCAGACGCTCCTGGTCCGGGAGCGGGAGCGGGGTCTGCCTTGAGGGGCTTTAGCCCCGAAACAGGCGTGTCAGGCGGCGAAGCCGCCGCAGGTGGTTCATGAGTGTCGGCTGGGACGCGGTCGTCTATCTCCACCTGGTCGCGATGGCGTTCTTCCTCGGCGGCCAGCTCCTGGTCGCCGTCTCGGTCCCGGTCCTCCGACGCCAGCCCGAGCTCCTGCGGGCGGTGGCGCGGCGGTTCGGGTGGGGTTCGCTCGCCGCGCTTGCGGTGCTCGCCGCGACCGGCGCCGCGCTCGCCTCGCACGAGCACCTCTGGGGAAGCTCGACGCTCCAGCTCAAGATCGGGTTGGTCGCGCTGCTCGTCGTCCTCGCCCTCGCGCACCTTCGCTTCGCTCGCCTCGCCGCCCTCCAGGCGGCGATCTTTATCGTGACGCTCGCGGTCGTCTGGCTCGGGGTCAGGCTGGCGGCCTGATGCGCGACCCCGGGTCCGAGATCGTCGCCGTCGCCCGCGCGCTCCCGGCCGCCGGCCTCGAGCCGCTGCGCGCGCGCTTCGAGGTACGGGTGGGCGGGCTCGACGCGGATCGGGAGGGGGTCCTTGCCATCGTCCCCGGCGCGGCGGGGATCGTCGCCGATCCCGCGGTGCCGATCGACGCCCCGCTCCTCGACGCCGCCGGCCCCCGTCTCCGGGTCGTGGCCAACTTCGCGGTCGGCTACGACAACGTCGATCTCGACGCCTGCCGCGGGCGCGGCATCGCGGTCACCAACACGCCGGATGTCCTCACCAACGCCACCGCCGAGCTCGCGCTGGCGCTGACGCTCGCCGCCGCCCGCGATCTCGGCACCGCCGAGCGCGACCTTCGAGCCGGCGGCTGGTCTGGATGGGATCCGGAGGGGTGGCTGGGAATCGAGCTATCGGGCGCGGTCTTCGGCGTCGTCGGGATGGGCCGGATCGGGCGCCGCTACGCGGAGCTCGTCCGCCCGCTCGCGGGCGAGCTCCTCTATACGAGCCGCTCGCCGCGCCCCGCGCTCGAAGCCGAGCTCGGCGCACGCCGGATCGAGCTCGACGAGCTCTTCGAGCGCTCCGACGTCGTCAGCCTCCACGTTCCCGCCACGCCCGAGACGCGATCGATGGTCGATCGCGACCGGCTGGCTCGGATGAAGCCGACCGCGATCCTGGTCAACACCGCCCGCGGGGCGCTGGTCGACGCCGCGGCGCTGGCCGCGGCCCTCTGCGCCGGGACGATCGGCGCCGCCGGCCTCGACGTCTACTCGCGCGAGCCGGGGGTCGAGCCGGAGCTCCTCGACGCCCCGCGCTGCGTGCTCCTGCCGCATATCGGCTCGGCGACGCGGAGGGCCCGCGACGGGATGGCCCGCCTCGCCGCCGACAACGTCGTCGCCGTGCTCGAGGGCCGCGCGCCGTTGACGCCCGTCGCCTAGGACCGCCCGCTTGTCATCATCGGTGGCGGGATGAGCGTGGCTGGAGCGCAGGACGGGGCCGGCGACCGGCTCGGTCGCGAGGTCTGGATCGTCGCCGCGGTCGTGATCGTCGGCGTGATCATGTCGATCCTCGACACGACGATCGTCAACGTCGCGCTCGACACGCTCTCGCGCGAGCTCCACTCGCCGCTGAGCACGATCCAGTGGGTCTCGGCCGGCTACCTGCTCGCGCTGGCGATGGTGATCCCGCTCACCGGCTGGCTCTCGGAGCGGTTCGGCGCGCGGCGGATCTGGATGGTCTCGGTCGCCACCTTCGGGATCGGCTCCGCGCTCTGCGGCCTTGCCTGGTCGGCCGGCTCGCTGATCTTCTTCCGCGTCCTCCAGGGGTTCGGCGGCGGGATGATCATGCCGGTCGGGATGGCCCTCCTGGCGCAGACCGCGGGGCCGAGCCGGGTGGGGCGGGTGATGTCGGTGGTCGGGGTGCCGATGCTGCTCGGTCCGATCCTCGGGCCGGTGATCGGCGGGGTGATCGTCAGCAACGCCTCCTGGCGCTGGATCTTCTACGTCAACGTTCCGATCGTCGTCCTCGCCCTCTTCCTCGCGGCGCGCCTGCTCGACCCCGACTCCGGCCGCGCCGACGCCGGCCGGCTCGACTGGCTCGGCTTCGCGCTCGTCTCGCCGGGCCTGGTCGGGATCGTCTTCGGCCTCTCGGAGATCGAGACCCAGGGCGGGATCGGCCACCCGATCGCCTTCGGGCCGATCGTCGTTGGCCTCGCCCTCGTCGCCGCGTTCGCGCTCCACAGCTTCCGCGCCAAGCGACCGCTGATCGATGTCCGGCTCTTCCGGGGCGTCCCCTTCAGCGCCGCCGCGGTCACCTCCTTCCTGCTCGGCGCGGCGCTGTTCGGGGCGATGCTCGTGATCCCGCTCTACTACCAGGTCGCGCGGGGGACGAGCGCCCTCACCGCCGGCCTGCTGATGGCCCCGCAGGGGCTCGGCGCGGCGGCGGTGATGCCGTTCGCGGGCGTTCTCACCGACCGCATCGGCGGCGGCCGGGTGGCGCTCGCCGGCGTCCTCGTGATGGCGGTGGGGACGATCCCGTTCGTCGCGGTCGGCGCGACCACGCCGTACGCGCTGCTCGCCGTGTTCCTGGTCGTCCGCGGGGTCGGCCTCGGCGGGGCGATGATGCCGGCGATGGCCGCCGCCTACGCGACGCTGCGCCCGGGCGAAGTGCCGCGGGCGACGAGCGCGCTGAACGCGATCCAGCGGGTCGGCGGCTCGATCGGCACGGCGCTGCTGGCGGTCGTCCTCCAACACCAGGTCACCGCGGCGATCCCGGCGGCGGGCGCCGCCGGGGGCGGGCTGGGGG
>JBKPNB010000322.1:0-6288 GCA_046732395.1 Actinomycetota bacterium
CAGGCCGAGCTGCTCGGCGTCGGCGCCCTGGCGGCGGGCCGCCGCCGACACACGCCGCCAGGCGACCCGCGCCCCGACCCGGTAGGCGGACTGGAGGGCGTCGAGGGTCCGCCCGGCGCGCAGCTCGCCGCGACCGAGCGCCCGGTAGACATCGCGCCCATGCTCGCGCCCGGCGTCCGGGTCGCGCACCAGGGCGACGAATTGCCAGAGCGCCTCGCTGACGCCACGGCGGACGTCGCGCCCGAACGCCCCCTCGAGCGGCCGCGCGTACTGCGGCACCTCGCGGCCGATGGCGGCGAGGATCTCCTCGGTCGCCCGCTCGAGCTCGGGCTCGATCAGGTCGGCGACCTCGGCCGGTAGCCGCCGCCACGGCTCGGCGACCAGCCTCGAGTCCCGGTTCGCATCGGTTTTTATTACCTGGTCCACAAATACTCGGCAGGCGAACGTTGCCTGCGGTAGCGATTTGCTATCCCCCGCAACCCTACCCTGGAGAAGGTGACCAGGGCCGAGAAGCTCGTCAACGTCGGCGCCGTGATCGTGCCGTTCGCGGCCACGATCGCGGCGATCGCGCTGCTGCCCGGCAGCCTCGTCGCGCCGGCCGACCTGGCGATCGCCGCCGTCGCCTACGTCGTCACCGTGCTCGGCGTCACGGTCGGCTATCACCGCCTCCTCACCCACCGCTCGTTCGCCACCTCGAAGCGCCTCGAGTACGCGTTCGCCATCGTCGGCTCGATGGCGGTCCAGGGCCCGGTGATCGCCTGGGTCGCCGACCACCGCAAGCACCACGCGCACGCCGACCGCGAGGGCGACCCCCACAGCCCCCACGTCGGGCACGGCCGGGGGGCGCTCGGCGTCCTCCGCGGTCTCTGGCACGCCCACATCGGCTGGCTCATCACCGGCCAGGGACGAGCCCAGTGGCACCGCTACGCGCCCGAGCTCTGCGAGGACCGCGGCATGCGGCGGATCAGCCGCGCGTTCCCGGCCCTCGTCGCGCTCAGCCTGGCGCTACCGGCGCTCGCCGGTTTCGCGCTCACCGGCACCCTGCTCGGCGCCGCCGCGGGCCTTTTGTGGGGCGGCCTGGTCCGGATCTTCTTCGTCCACCACGTCACCTGGAGCATCAACTCGGTCTGCCACTTCCTCGGAGGGCGGCGCTTCGAGGTCGCGGACGAATCGCGGAACGTGTTCTGGCTCGCCCTGCCCTCGCTCGGCGAGTCCTGGCACCACAACCACCACGCGTTCCCCCGCTCGGCGGTCCACGGGCTGCGGCGCTGGGAGCTCGACCCATCGGCGCTGGTGATCGCGGCGCTCGAGCGCGCCGGGCTCGCCTGGAACGTGATCCGGATCGCGCCCGAGCGCCAGGCGGCGAAGCTGGCCGCCGAGCGCTCGCCCGCATAGCGCCAGGGCCCCGTTCCCCCGTTTCATCCTGCTTTCATGCGTGGACGCGAGTGTGCGTCCGGGAGCTCGGCCATGCGTGTACTGATAGTCGAGGACGAGGAGAAGATGGCCGGGCTGCTTCGTCGCGGCCTTCGCAACGAGGGGATCGCGGTCGACGTCGCCGATCGCGGCGAGGAGGGAACCTGGATGGCCGAGGCGACCGACTACGACGCGATCGTCCTCGACGTGATGCTGCCCGGGATCGATGGCTTCGAGGTCTGCCGGCGGCTGCGCGCGGAGGGGGTGCGCTCGCCGATCCTGATGCTGACCGCGCGCGACGCCGTCCGCGACCGGGTCGCCGGGCTCGACCGCGGCGCTGACGACTACCTGACGAAGCCGTTCTCCTATGACGAGCTGCTGGCGCGCATCCGCGCCCTCGCCCGCCGGGGCCCGATCGAGCGCGGCCCCGAGCTCCGCGCCGGCGACCTCACCCTCGATCCCGCCCGCCGCCGGGTCCGCCGCGGCGACGTCGAGATCCCGCTCTCGGCGCGGGAGTTCGCGCTGCTCGAGACGTTCATGCGCCACCCGGGACGGGTCCTGTCGCGCTTCGACCTGCTCGAGCACGTCTGGGAGGGCGGTTACGAGAACCGCTCGAACATCGTCGACTCCTACGTCAGGTTCCTGCGCCGCAAGATCGACCGCCCATTCGGCGCCGACACGATCGAGACCGTCCGCGGCGCCGGCTATCGGCTGCGCGAGGACGGCTGAGAGGTAGCGCCGTTGCCGGCTTTGAAGCGGCTGCCGATCAAGGCGCGGGTGACGCTCGCCTTCGCCGGGGCGACGGCGCTCCTCCTCGTCGCCCTCGGCCTGTTCATCTACCTCCGCTTCGAATCTCGGCTCGACCAGGAGATCAACCAGAACCTGCGGACCCGCGCCTCGGAGGTCGCGCACGGAGTGCGCCGCGCGCAGCTCGCCGGCAGCCCGGCCGGCGCCGCCCTCGTCGAGGGCGAGGAGAGCTTCGCCCAGGTACTCGGTCTCCGGGGCACGCCGCTGGCCCCGAGGACCGGACCCGCTGCGTCGACGCCGCTGCTTCGCCCCGACGAGGTCGCCCTCGCGCGCCGCCATCCGATCTTCGTCGGCACCACCACCGTCGCGCTGAGTCAGGACCCGGTCCGCCTGTTCGCCGAGCCCGCCAAGCTCCCCAACGGCCCGGTCCTCGTCGTCACCGGGGTACCGCTCGACGACCGCCGCGACACGCTCGCCAACCTGCGCGACCTCCTGATCGTCGGCGGCGCGGCGGCGCTGGTGGTGGCCTCGATGGTCGGCTACATCGCGGTCGCGGCAGCGCTGCGGCCGGTCGAGGCGATGCGGCGCCGGGCCGCCGAGATCTCGGCGGCGGAGCCGCAGGAGCGGCTCCCGGTCGGCGACGCCCGCGACGAGCTCTCGCGGCTCGGGGAGACCCTGAACGCGATGCTGGGTCGGATCCACGACGCCCTCGAGCGCGAGCGCAGGTTCCTCGACGACGCCAGCCACGAACTCCGAACGCCGCTCGCCCTGCACAAGACCGAGCTCGAGATCGCGCTCCGCTACGGCCGCGAACCGTCCGAGCTCCGCACCTCGATCGCCTCCGCGATCGAGGAGGCCGACCGGCTCGCGGAGCTCGCCGAGGACCTGTTGGTGGTGGCGCGCTCCGAGGACGGGGCGCTCGACCTGCGGGTCGAGGCGGTCCAGCTGCCGCCGCTCCTCGAGGAGCTCCGCGAGCGATTCCGAAGGCGGGCCGGCGCCGATCGGCGCGCGGTCGCGGTCGACACCGACGGCGCCTACGAGGTCGAGGCCGACCGCCAGCGCCTCGAGCGGGCCCTGATCAACATGGTCGACAACGCGTTCCGCCACGGCGGCGGCGAAATCACGCTGCGAGCGGCCCGCGGCGACGGGCGGATCGAGCTCCACGTCGCCGACCGCGGCCCGGGGTTCCCGCCCGAGTTTCTCGACCGCGCGTTCGAGCGCTTCAGCCGCGCCGACCCCGCCCGCCGGCGTGGCGGCACCGGACTCGGGCTGGCGATCGTCGATCGGATCGCCCGCGCCCACGGCGGCCGGGCGCATGCCGCGAACCGCGCCGGCGGCGGCGCCGACGTCTGGATCGAGCTGCCGTCGCGCCCGGCGTAGCCCGCCCGCTAGAGCCCGCGCTCGACCTGCGAGCCGCCGACGATCGCGTCCTCGCCGGAATCGTCGAAGCGCACCCAGGCTTTGTTGCCGCCGTCGTAGTCGGGCGCCCAGAGCACGAGCGTCGCATCGCGTCCCCAGACCGCGCAGCGGTCCGAGGCCTCGGCGGCGAGGCCGCGCCAGACGCGCACGAACGGATTCGACTCCCACTCGTCCGCGACCGTGGTCGGCTCGCGATGCCCGGGATGGAGCCGCGTCGAGGGCGCCAGCTTCATCACCCGGTCCATGATCGAGCCCCGGAGGTCGGCGAACCCGGTCGCCCCGGGGGCCATCGTCCCCCCCACCGTCCCCTTGAAGATCAGGTCGGCGGTGACGCAGTCCGAGCCGGCGATCAGGAACGCGAGGTGCCCGGCCGCGTGCCCCGGGGTGTGGATCGACTCGACCTCGAGCTCGCCGCTTCGCAGCCGGTCGCCGTCGCCGAGCGTCTCGTCGACGGGATCGAGGATCTCGGCGGCGGTCAGCTCGTGGGCCAGGACCGGGGGCGAGCCGGCCCGCTCGCGGACCGCGGCGAGGCCGGCGACGTGGTCGGCGTGATGGTGGGTGAGGAGGATGTGGGTGATCGCGATGTCGTCGGCGGCGATCCGCTCGAACAGGGGATCGGCGACGTCGTTGCAGTCGAGGAGGACGCCGCGGCCGCCGGGTCGATCGGCGAATAGGTAGGCGTTCGACAGCCAGCCCGGGTTCTCGGTGCGCTCGACGATCACCGCCAGCGATCATGGCAAGATCCGGCCGGCCACGTGAGCACGATGCCGCGGTTCTGCTGTTCGCGTAGAGGGCCTGAACGAGACGCGACCCGTTTGCGTACACCGGTCGGCGTGCCGGGGGCGTCTCTTTACACTCGATTGAGGTCTCTGGGCTGAAATGAAGGTTCGAATGCGACCGAGGCGGGTGCCCATCGCGATCGCCCTCGCCGGGGTGGCGGCGGCGCTCGGCCTCGCCGCCTGCGGGAGCAGCTCCTCGAGCTCGGATCCAGCGAAGCCCAAGTTCCTCGGCAGCGTCGCCACCCCGCAGCTCCCGTCGCCGCCGCTGAAGCTCGACAACTCGCTCGGCCAGCCGGTCAACATCAAGAACTATCGGGGCAAGGCGGTCCTCGTCACCTTCATCTACGACCACTGCCCCGACACCTGTCCGCTGATCGTCAGCCACCTCCACACCGCCCAGGAGGAGCTCGGGACGCAGGCCCGCAAGCTTCAGATCATCGCCGTCTCGGTCGATCCCGAGGGCGACACGCCGAAGACCGTCAAGCGCTTCCTCGCCGAGCACCGGATGACCGGGAGGATGCAGTACCTGATCGGCTCGCGCCCGCGGCTCGAGCGGACCTGGAGGGCGTGGCACATCGAGGCGGCGTCGAAGCCGTCCAAGAAAAACCCCGATGCCGTCGAGCACTCGGCGCTGATCTACGGGATCAACGGCGCCGGCAAGATCACGACGCTCTATCCGGCCAACTTCTCGCCGCGGATGATCGTCCACGACGTGCCGCTGCTCGCGGCCCAGACCTCCTAGCCGGTCGCCATCCGTCGCCGCGTCCTGATAGCCGCCGCCGTCATCGCGGTGGCGGGTGCGCTCGTCGCCGTTGAGCTTCTCAGCGGCAGCTCCTCGAACCGGGCGCGGGCCGCGCCCGCGCTGCCGCGCCAGACGTTGGTACCGCCCACGGTCACGCTCGCGAATCTGCGCGGACATCCCGTCGCGATCAACTTCTGGGCGAGCTGGTGCGCGCCGTGCCGGAAGGAGGCACCGGACCTCGACAGGCTCGCGCGGTCGCTGCCGGCGGGCTCGAGGCTCGTCGGCGTCGACTACAACGACGCCACCGGCGGCGCCCGCGACTTCATCAAGCGGTACGGCTGGAGGTTCCCGGTCCTCCGCGACGCCGACGGGCGGGTCGGCGACGCCTACCGGGTCGCGGGGCTGCCGACGACCTTCATCCTCGACTCCCGGGGCCGGATCGTTGACACCCTGCGCGGGCCGCAGCATCCCGCAGCCGTTCGCAGCGCGCTGGCCGGCGCCGGCTGACCGCGCTCAGGCTCGCCGCCACAGCCGCCGCCACGGCGACGGCGGGCGCGGCTGCGTCCGCAGCCACTCCTCGCGGGTGATCAGGCGCCCTGCTGCGCGGGCGGCGCGAACGCAGTCGGTGTGCGCGTGGCGGCGCCCGGCCGGATCGCCCTCGGGCGCGATCAGGACGTGGTCGGTGGCGGCGAGCAGATGGCGCCCGCAGAACGGGCACCGGTAGGTGGCTGGCTTGCGGTTCCGGGCCGGCCGCAGCGACCACCAGCGCGCCGTGGGCAGGCCGGTCACCGCGAGCCCACCCTAGGTCGTGGCCGGGAACGCGAGCGCCGAGGAGTCGGACTTCGGGGCCTCGGCCCCGATCCGCCGCATCACCGCCCACAGGTTCGGCAGCTCCGGGTAGAGCACCGGCTTCCCGCTCGTGATCAGCGCCCCGGCGACGGCCCCCTCGAGATCGGCCGGGACCTCGATCCGCCGCAGCGGATCGGGAACCAGCGGGAGCCGGGGCACGCCGATCGCGGGCACGATGGGGCGGACGCTATCGCCGCCCGAGGGCGGCGAGCCGGGATTCTCCCGGTGGCGCCACGGGTAGTCGCGCCCCGATGGCGGCTTTCGATTTCACCACCGAGACCACGTCGACGCTCGCCGGCCGCTATCGGGTCATCGAGCGGATCGCCTCGGGCGGGACCG
>JBKPNB010000323.1:0-8855 GCA_046732395.1 Actinomycetota bacterium
GAACAGCACCGGCGGCGCGTCCTCCAGGCCGGCGACGTGGTCGAGGTCGGCGAGCTGCGCCGGATAGCCGGGCTCGTGGCGGCAGACCGTCCAGACGACGTCGGCGCGGGCCCTCGCGGCGCCGCCGGCCGCGGCCAGGCAGAGCTCGCAGGCGCTCATCGATCGAAGCCGATCGCCGTGCGGCGGCGCAGCATCAGCGCCTCCCCCACGTGCTGGTCGGTCACCGTCTCGCTGCCCGCGAGATCCGCGACCGTCCGCGCCAGCCGCAGCACCCGGTCGTAGCCGCGCCCGCTCATCCGCAGGGCGTCGTAGCCGCGCTCGAGGAGGTCGCGCGCCCCAGCCTCGATCCGGCCCCGGTCGCGGATCTCGGCGCCGCTCGTCTCGGCGTTGCAGCGGCCGGCGCCGAGTCGGTGGGCCTGGCGCTCGCGGGCGGCGACGACGCGCTCGCGAACGGCCGCCGAGCCCTCGCCGGGATCGGCCCCCATCTCCGCGGCGCTCGGGCGCTCGAGCTGGATCGTGGCGTCGATGCGATCGGCCAACGCGCCGCTCACCCGCGACTGGTAGCGGAGGATCGTCGCCGGCGGACACTCGCACTCGCCGCTCAGCGGGCCGTGCCCGCAGGGGCAGGGGTTGGTTGCGGCCACCAGCATGAACCTGCACGGGAGCTCGATCGCGTGGCGGGCGCGGACGATCGCCACCCTCCCGTCCTCGAGCGGCTGGCGGAGCGCCTCGAGCGCGTCGCGGCGAAACTCCCCCAGCTCGTCGAGGAACAGCACCCCTCGGTGGGCGAGGGTCACCTCGCCCGGTCGCGGCGGGGTCCCACCGCCGACGAGGCCGGCGGTCGAGATCGTGTGGTGCGGCGCCCGGAACGGCCGCAGCCGGGACTCGACGCGATCCGGCGAGCGGCCGCAGGCGCTCGCGATCCGCAGCACCTCGATCGCCTCCGCGTCGTCGAGTGGCGGCAGGATCGAGGGGACGCGCCGCGCCGCGAGCGACTTGCCGGCGCCGGGCGGGCCGACCAGCAGCAGGTTGTGGCCTCCGGCGGCCGCGACCTCGAGCGCCCGCCGGAGCGCCGGCTGACCGCGGAGGTCGGCGAGGTCGGGCAACTCGCCGACGGCGCCGTTCGGCAAGAGCGGCAACGGTCGCGGCGGGGCCGGCTCCTCGTCGCTCCCGATGAGCCGCAGCTGGCTCAGATGCGAGACGGGGACGATCCGCGGGCCGGCGGCGAGCGCGGCCTCGGGGCCGTTCTCGACCGGCACCGCGAGCGCCGGCACGGCGGCGCTCCGAGCCGCCTCCGCCATCGCCAGGGTTCCCGGGACCCGCCGGATCGAGCCGTCGAGGGCGAGCTCGCCGGCGAGCGCGAGGCCCTCGAGGGTGGCGGGCGGGAGCTGTCCGGAGGAGCCGAGCAGCGCCGCCGCGATCGCCAGGTCGAGGCCCGGCCCGTCCTTGCGCAGGTCGCCCGGAGCGAGGTTGGCGGTGATCCGCTGCCGGGGAAACTCGAAGCCCGAGTTCTTGAGCGCGGCGCGGACCCGCTCCCGCGACTCGCGGACGGCGGCGTCCGGCAACCCGACGAGGGAGAACGAGTCGAGGCCGCTGTCGACGGCGACCTCGACCCGCACGGGGCGCGCCTCGACTCCGAGGAGCGTAAAGGTGTGCGCGCTCGCGAGCACGCTGGCGACGCTAGGGTCGCCCGCCGGGCGCGGGGCGCGTGATTCGCGCCAGGTTGGGCGCCCAGTTGTGACGATTCCGGCGCC
Source organism: Actinomycetota bacterium (assembly GCA_046732395.1). GTDB lineage: Bacteria > Actinomycetota > Thermoleophilia > Solirubrobacterales > 70-9 > JAWVFM01. The sequence goes on from JBKPNB010000323.1 coordinate 1,755, forward strand.
ACCGGTCGGCCGCGGCGCCGTAGCGTCGGGCGACGATGACCGCGAGCCGACGCCTGCTCGGCGATCAGGTAGAGGAGGCCGTGGCCCGAACGCTGGCGCGCGGCGGCGCCGCGATCGTCGCCCGCAACGTGCGAACGCGCGCGGTCCGCGGCGAGATCGACCTGATCGCCCTCGACCGCGGCGAGCTGGTGTTCGTCGAGGTGAAGGGGCGGCGTACGGGGGCCGCGATCGGTCCCGAGCGTCCGGTGCTCGCCGTCACGGCCGGCAAGCGCCGCAAGCTCCGCGCGCTCGCGCGCGCCTGGCTCGCCGAGAACCGCTCGCGGGTGCCGGCGAACCGCGGGCTGCGCTTCGACGTCGTCGGGGTCACCGTCGATGGCGGCGGCGCGGTGTTGGACTGGGAGCACGTAGAGGGGGCGTTTTGAGCTGGACAGCAAGCGCCCAAACGACCGACCGTCGACTCCGTCATTCCATGCGTGACGCAGTCGACGCTCGGCGAGATCCGCATCCGGACCGCCCTTAGATGCTTGCCCGGCCAAAGGCCGGGCTCTCCCTACCCCGACAGCTCGAGCTGCGAGTAGGCGATCGACTGGAACGAGCGGCGGTGGAGGCACGAGGGCCCGTTGAGCATGATCGCCGCCCGGTGCTCCGGTGTCGAATAACCGACGTTCTCCTCGAAGCCGAACTCGGGGAACGATCCGGCGATCCGGTGCATGTAGCGGTCGCGGGTGACCTTGGCCACCACCGAGGCGGCGGCGATCGCGGCGCTGCGGGCGTCGCCGTCGACGACGGCCCGGTGCTCGACCGCGCAGCGCTGGCCGAGCCGGAAGCCGTCGACGAGGCAGACCGCGCCGTCGACGGCCACCCGCTCGAGGCTCTGCGCGAGCGCGTTCAGATTCGTCACGTGGAGACCGCGAGCGTCGATGCCGCGCACGCAGCGGACCGTCACCGCGACGCGCTCGGCGGCGCGAAGCACGCACGGGTAGAGGCACTCGCGCTCCTCGGGGGTGCGCTGCTTGGAATCGTCGAGCTCGCCGAGGGCGCGCCGATCCCGGAGGCTGAGGCGCTCGAGATCGATCAGCACCGCGGCGGCGACCAGCGGCCCGGCGAGCGAGCCGCGGCCGGCCTCGTCGGCGCCGGCCACGAAGCGGGCGCCGAACGAGCGGTCGAAGCGGAACAGGCGGGCGGCCCGGCGGCGGCGCCGGGCCATTGCCGCTTTGCTCGCTCCGCCCACCGCCGCTCCATCATGCCCCAACGCGCGGCGGGTTTGCAAGGCGTGTGTTCGCAACTTGCGCTAGAGGAAACCGATCCGGTCCGGCGGCCAGTAGGTCAGGAACGCCTCGCCGACAATCCAGCTCTTCGGCACCGGGCCCCATACTCGGCTGTCGTCGCTCCGCCCGCGATTGTCGCCCATCATGAAGTAGTCACCCTGCGGGATCTTGATGGGCTTTGGAAGGTTGCACGACACGCCCTCCCCCGGCCGACAGGGGTTCGTGTAGCTCTCCTTGGGCGGGTTGTTGTTCTTCCAGTCTTTCGCGGAGACCTGCGAGCGGACGATCGGGTGCCCGTCGACGATCTTCAACTTGTCTCCCGGCCCGGCGACGATCCGCTTGATGAAGTTCTGGTCCGACTCCTGCGCGTCCGGCTTCGGGCAGGCCTCGTCCCGGGGAATCGCCTCAAGGCCGCACTCGGGGCCCTGCCCGGTCGCCCCCACCGGCGGGTGGAAGACGACGATGTCACCAATCCCGGGGTCGTGAAGGTGGTAGATGAAGCGATTGACGAGGACCCGCTGGCCGACGTCGAGGGTCGGCACCATCGACGGCGACGGGATCTGATACGGCTTGACGACGTAGGCCTGGATCAGCAGGGCCAGCCCGATCGCCAGGGCGACGATCGCGACGAGCTCGACCAGGGCGCCCCAGCCCGACTTCGGCCGCGGCATCAGCCTCAATCAGTGCCCGCCGGCTGCTCGTCTCCCGCCGGAGCAACTTGCCCTCGCCTACGGCTCGGGCTTTCCCCTTGTGCTCCCGACTCCGCGACGGCGGGGTCTGCGGCGGGCTGCTCGTCTTCGGCAGCTTCAGCGTCCAACTCGTCCTCGCCCTCGGATTCCTCGCCCTGGGCCGGCGTCACCTCGACCTCCGCCTCGGCCTGGGCAACGCCCTCGGGATCGACCGGCTCGGGCTCGGGCTCGGCGAGCACCAGCTCGTCCTCGATGCCCCAGCGCCGCTCCGCGACCCGGGCCCGTTTGCCGACCCGCCCTCGCAGGTAGTAGAGCTTGGCCCGGCGGACGTCGCCGCGGGCGACGATCTCGAGCCGCTCGATCTTCGGCGAGTGGACCGGGAAGGTCCGCTCGACCCCGACCCCGAACGACTGCTTGCGCACGGTGAAGGTCTCGCGGGCCCCGCTCCCGGTCCGGGCGATCACGATCCCCTCGAAGACCTGGGTCCGCCGGCGCGTGCCCTCGACCACCTGGAAGTGGACGCGCACCCGATCGCCGGGCGCGAACCGCGGGACCCGACGCAGCTGCCGGCGCTCGATGCTCTCGATGATCGTGCTCATGGTCCGGGGGCCCGCCCGCTCGAGCCGCGCCGGCGGGGTCGGGGCGAAGGTCTGCGCGACGTCAGCCGCGCGGGCGCGAATGGTAGCGGAGCCGGCTTTGTGCGAGGCGCCACTCGCGAACGCGGGCGTGATCTCCCGACAGCAGCACGTCGGGCACGGCCCAGCCGCGGTAGGTGGCGGGCCGGGTGTAGTGCGGGTACTCGGGGCCGCCCCCGAGCGCCTCGGAGAACGACTCCTCGACCGCGCTGCGGGCGTCGCCAAGCGCGCCCGGCAGCTTCCGGATCACGGCGTCGACGACGACCATCGCGGCCAGCTCGCCGCCGGCTATCACGTAGGGGCCGATCGAGATTGTGTCGGTCGCCAGGTGGTCGCGAACCCGCTCGTCGACCCCCTCGTAGCGCCCGCAGAGCAGCGCCAGCTCCGGCTCGGCCGCGAGCTCACGGGCGAGCTCCTCGTCGAACTGGCGGCCGGTCGGGGCGAGAAGGATGATCCGCCCCGGCGCCTCGCCCTCGCCGTAGGCGGCCCGCAACGCGGCGTCGACGACGTCGACCCGCAGCACCATCCCCGCCCCGCCGCCGTAGGGGGCGTCGTCGATCTGGCCGCCGGTCAGCGGGGTCGAGTCGCGGTAGCCGCGGAGGCCCAGCTCGAGCCCGTGCTCGGTGGCGTTTCGGACATGGCGCTGACCGAGGAACCACCCGAAGGCGTCGGGTAGGACCGTGAAGACGTCCAGTCTCATGCGGGCGCCTTCGGCGCCCTTACACGCCTGTTTCGGAGCTAAAGCTCCTCATCACTCATCTTCAACGAACTCGACGAGCACCCGACGCTCGCCGCCGGCGCGAGCGGCCGCCTTCGCGACCGTGCGGATCGCGTTCGCCACCCGGCCGCCGCGGCCGATCAGCCGCCCGAGGTCGCCGTCGTCGACGCTGACCTCGATCACCACGCCGCCATCGTCGGGGACCTCCTCGACCCGCACCGAGGCGGGGTCGGAGGCGAGCGCCCGGCACAGGAACTCGACGAGGTCGCGCGCCGCGGTGTGGCCGGTCACGGGAGTGTCAGGCGCCGCTGGCTTCGATGTCCTTCGCCCGCAGGAGCGCGGCGACGGTACGGGTCGGCTGCGCCCCGTGGTCGAGCCAGTGGCGGGCCCGTTCGGCGTCGAGCTCGATCACCGAGGGCTCGGTTTGCGGGTTGTAGTGGCCGATCGTCTCGATCGTCCGGCCGTCGCGCGGCGAGCGGCGGTCGGCGACCACGATCCGCCAGATCGGGTTCTTGCGCGATCCCACGCGTCTGAGGCGAATGCGAACCATGAGCGACGCGAGAGGTTAGCGGTCAGCGCATTCCACGCAGAAGCTGCTGGGGATCGGGCATCTTCCCCCGCGCGATCTGCGCCATCAGCTTTCGCATCTGCGCGAACTGCTTGACGAGCTGGTTGACCGCCTGCACCGTGGTCCCCGAGCCCTTGGCGATGCGCTTCCGGCGCGATCCGTCGATCACCGTCGGGTGCGCGCGCTCGGCGGGGGTCATCGAGAGGATGATCGCCTCCAGGCGGTCGAGCTCGGCGTCATCCATGTCGACCTCGCGGAGCTGGCGCATCGCGCCGCCCATCCCCGGCATCAGCCGCAGCACGTTCGAGAGCGGCCCCATCCGGCGCACCTGCTTCATCTGCCCCAGGAAGTCCTCGAGGGTGAACTCCTGGCGGCGGATCTTGCGCTCGAGGTCGGCGCTCTGGCGCTCGTCGGTGACCTCCTCCGCCTTCTCGATCAGGGTCAGGACGTCGCCCATGCCCAGGATCCGCGATGCCATCCGCTCCGGGTGGAACCGCTCGAGCGCCTCGAGCTTCTCGCCGGTCGACGCGTAGAGGATCGGCCGTCCGGTGACCGCGCGGACCGAGAGCGCCGCGCCGCCGCGGGCGTCGCCGTCGAGCTTGGTGAGGACGACGCCGTCGAAGTCGACCCGGTCGGCGAACGCCCCGGCGACGTTGACCGCGTCCTGGCCGGTCATCGCGTCGAGCACGAGGAGCACGTCATGCGGCTTCGTCGCCTTCCGGACCCGAACCAGCTGATCCATCATCTCCTCGTCGACGTGGAGGCGGCCGGCAGTGTCGACGATGAGGACGTCGCGGCTCTCCTGGCGGGCGCGGGCGAGCGCCCAGTCGGCGATCTCGGCCGGGTCGGGGTCGGTCCCGCGCTCATACACGGCAGCGCCGGCGCGCTCGCCGACGGTGACGAGCTGCTCGACCGCGGCCGGACGCTGGGTGTCGCAGGCGGCGAGCGCGACCCGGTGCCCGTCCTTGGCGAGGTGCTGGCCGAGCTTCGCGCAGGCGGTCGTCTTTCCCGAGCCCTGGAGGCCGGCCATCAGGATCACGGTCGTCCCGGTCGGGGCCAGCGCGAGGTCGCGGCTGGCGCCGCCCATCAGCTTCGCCAGCTCCTCGTGGACGATCTTCACCACCTGCTGCCCGGGATTGAGGCTGTCGAGGACGCCGGCGCCGAGGCACCGCTCGCGAACGGCCTCGGTGAACGATTTGACGACCTTGAAGTTCACGTCGGCCTCGAGCAGCGCGAGGCGGATCTCGCGCATCGCCCCGTCGACGTCGGGCTCGGTCAGCTTGCCGCGCGAGCGGACCGTGGATAGCGAATCCTGGAGGCGGTCGGAGAGCTGGTCGAACACGGCAACCAGCTTAGGGGTGCCGCTATTCCGAGAGGAGCGCGGCGGCGAACTCGCGCGGGTCGAACGGGCGCAGGTCCTCGAGGGCCTCGCCGACGCCGATCAGCTTCACCGGGAGCCCGAGCTCGCGCGCGATCGCCAGCGCGATCCCCCCCTTCGCCGTCCCGTCGAGCTTGGTGAGCACGACGCCGGTCAGCTCGACCGCCTCGGCGAAGACCTGGGCCTGGCGGAGCCCGTTCTGGCCGGTGGTGGCATCGATCACGATCAACGTCTCGTGGGGGGCGCCGTCGAGGCGCTTCGCGGCCACCCGGCTCACCTTCGCCAGCTCGACCATCAGGTTTCCGTGCGTGTGGAGGCGCCCGGCGGTGTCGGCGATGACGATGTCTGCCTCGCGGGCCTGCGCCGCGGCGATCGCGTCGAAGACGACCGCGCCGGAGTCGCCGCCGGGCGCCCCGCGGACGATCTCCGCGCCGGCCCGCTCGGACCAGGTCTCGAGCTGCTCGATCGCCGCCGCGCGGTAGGTGTCGGCGGCTGCGACCACGACCCGCTGGCCGAGCTCCGTGCCGAGGGTCGCGGCCAGCTTGCCGATCGTCGTCGTCTTCCCGGTGCCGTTGACGCCGACGACCATCACCACCGCCGGGCGGGCGCGGAGGTCGAGGCGCCGCTCGCCGACCGTCGCCACCTCGGCGAGCAGCTCGACGAGGCGGTTGCGGACCGCCTCGGGCTCCGACAGGCCGCCGGCCTCGACCTCCGCCTCGAGCCGGCCGACCACCTCGGCGGTCGTCGGGGCGCCGACGTCGGCCAGGATCAGCGCCTCCTCGAGCCGCTCCCAGTCAGCGTCGTCGAGGCGGTCGAGCACGCTCGCGGTGAGCTCGGCGGCGAGCGCCCGGCGGCTGGCCGACAGGCGCTCACGAAGCCGGCGCAGGCGCCCTCCCCGTTCGGCCTCCGGCTCCGCCTCGGCGACCGGAGCAGCGCCGCCGGGCGCCCGCTCGCCCAGGTCGAATGCCTCGAGCCAGTCGCCTGCCACGGCGCGGAAGCTACCCACTGACGACGGTGGACAGCGCTACGCGGCGGCGGCCCCGCGCTCCGGCTCGCCCTCGCGCGGGGGCAGCCGGCGCGAGACGACCGCCGTGACCGCGTCGGCGCCCATCGAGACGCCGTAGAGGACGTCGGCGGCGTCCATCGTCCGCTTCTGGTGGGTGACGATCACGAACTGGGCACGGTCGGAGAAGCGCCGGACGAGCTGGAGGAAGCGGTCGATGTTGGCGTCGTCGAGGGCCGCCTCGACCTCGTCGAGGATGTAGAACGGCGACGGCCGGGCGAGGAATACGGCGAACACGAAGGCGAGCGCGACGAGCGCCTTCTCGCCGCCCGACAGCAGCGACAGCCTTCTGGTGGCCTTGCCTTCGGGTGTGACCTCGATCTCCACCCCGTTCTCGGATAGGGCCTCGGTCTCGTCCTCCTCCTCCGCGGATCGCGGACCGCCCGCGGACTCCGGCTCCCCCCCGCCCAGAACCAGCCTCGGCGTCTGCTCGCTCACCAGCCGCAGCCGCCCCCGCCCGCCCGGGAACAGGTGCTCGACGAGCTCGGTGAAGTTGCGCTGGGCGGCCTCGAAGGTCTCCGCGAACGCCTCGTCGATCTTGCGGTCGGTCTCGGCGATCAGCCCCTCGAGCTCGGCGAGCGCCGTCTCGAGGTCTTCGCGCTGCTCGGCGAGCTCGCGGACGTGCTCCTGCGCCTCCTCGTACTCGCGCTCGGCGAGGGGGTTGACCGGGCCAAGCGCGTCGCGCCGCCGGGCGACCCGTTCGAGCCCGCGCTCGATCTCCTCGCGCTCGGCGTCGGCGAGCGGAGCGTCGGCCGGCTCGAGCTCGCGGCCGAGGATGGACG
>JBKPNB010000324.1:0-13895 GCA_046732395.1 Actinomycetota bacterium
GGTGGGAACGATCTCCGCGACCTCGTGGAACGTGAGCCCGCCGTCGGTCGAAAGCGCGACGGGAACGTTCCCGTTGGTGTTGAGCAGGTACGTCATCCACAGGTTGCCGAACCGGTCGAAGGCGAGCTGCTGGTCGCAGCAGATCTTGCCCAGCGCGTCGCCTTGGCCGATCACGCGGGTCGACCAGCTGTTGCCGCCGTCAGACGAGACCCCGACGGCGATCCCGCTCTTGACGTCCGGCAGAACCGACATCGCCACGACGTTGTCGGGGTTCGTCGGGTTGACCGCGATTGCGTTCTCGGCCTCGTTACCGGGCATCCTGGTGACATCGAAGTTCGGCGGCGTCGCCGCGGCCGCCGGACCTGCGAGCAGAACCCACGCCACAGCCTGGACCACGACCCCTGCTCCCACGCTGATGTTCAAGCGCCGACCCACCTGAGGATGCGATCCTAGCCCATGACGGACGAGGAGAAAAGGCAGCCCTGGGAGGGATCGGATCACCGGTCAGGCGCCACGCCCCCGCCCCCTGTGCAGCTCATTCGCTGTCTTTCGCCCGCGCGCGAGGCCCGGTTTTGTCAAGTGAGCTTCCAATCCTCGACTTCGCCGCGCGAGCGCTGGCGGAGGCGGGGCTTCCGTCACTCGATGAGCATGATGAGCAGGTGGAGAAGGCCAACGCCGAGCACCCCGCCGAGCGTGGCACCGGCGGCGGAGTGCAGAAGCTCCCAACCGAGCACGGCGCAGCCGATGCCGACGATGATCGTGACGGCGACGAGGGTGGCGGTAGCGATCGCGTCTCACCTCGGTTTCTCGCAAATGGCGAGATTTCTCGTGGGCGAGGCTACCCCCACGCACTCTGAGGCGAGGATCGGCGCGCGGAGAAGTGATGCGTCGGGGGCCTCTCTCGAACAACAGGGAGAGGAGCTCGAACGCGACGCGATGTGGCAGGAGGCGGCGCTGAGCGAGCTCCTGCGACGGGATGCGCCCGAACTTCTCCGGGTTGCGATCTGACAGCTGTGACGTGCGCCCCCGGCTTGTGGACGCCGCGCGGTGCCCGATCCTCGCCGATGAACCTCGCCTACCAGGCGCGCTCGCTCGGCGATTTGGCCGGTTCGCTCGGCGATCGCTTCACGCGGAGAGGATCGCTAGGCGCCGCGGACGACGAATCGAGAGACAGCGCCGGCGACAGGCTCACCCCCAAGTCGGACGCGAGCCAACTGCTTCAAGCTCGCGGGACACTGCGCCTGGTTAGTCCTTCGAGAAGCACCTCGACCGGCGATCTGCGAGGAGCGGTGTTTTTTCCACCTTTCCCCGCGACTGCCTCGCTTACCAGGCGCGCTCGCTCGGCGATTTGGCCGGTTCGCTCGGCGATCGCTTCGACGTTCTTTGCCGCGCTGGAGAGCTTCTTCGACGTCCCCTTAGCAGCGCTGCGGCCCTGTAGTGGGATGTTGAACCCCTTCTTGTTCTTGGCGCGACCGAGGGCGATCCCCCCGGCAAGTCCGGCGAGCCCCACCCCGGCGGCTATCGCCGGAGTCTTGAGCTGCTTGGCGGTCGATGCGACCGCGTTGCCGGCGTTCTTTGCACCGGTGACCGTCGTGTCCTTAGCCGTGCTCATCGCGCCCTTGCTGTCCGAGGACTTTGACGTGCTGCGCCTCGAAGATGCCGTCGGGCGGGGCCTACCCCGCGACGGGCTTCCCTTTTGCGAGCGACGGGTGCTGGAGTGCGACTTAGCGGCGGCACGGCCTCTCGCCGTCGCGCTACGTGCGCTCGATCGACTCCCGTTTGTCATTGGACCAGACTTGCTCTTCATCTGCTGAGCCATGTGTCTACCAATCCCTTCGCTTGGCTCCGCAACACGACGACTACCCCGGCGCGAGATCGATAACCGCAAAGTGCGTGTTTTGAGCGGTTTCTCCCAATACGCCCTGTGACTTCATGGTCACGTGATTCATCACAAGGCAGGATTCTGGAAGGTCTGGGTCAGCTTCTAGGCCATCCTGGGCTTCGTGCTCGCCCCTCCCACGATCGACGGATCATCCACCCCCGCGGTCAGCCTGGAAATCGAGATCGAAGGCGCAGGTCGACTTCCAGCGCCGCGTGGTCGCTCAGCCCCTCCTCCCGCCAGGCATGGTGGTAGAAGGCTGAGGTGGGGCGAAGCTCCACCGAGGCGAAGAGGTGATCCAGGCGCCAGCCGCTGTCGTGCCCGGCGATACGCCGCCAGGTCCAGCTCGGCTCGCGCCGCGCGTAGCCGTGCAGCGCCCGAAACGCATCGCGGTAGCCGAGCTCTCGCAGCCGCGGAACGATTCCGAGCTCGGCCTCGTCCCACTCGGGTCCCCGCTCGGGCCGTAGGCGACCGCGAGAGTCGCGGGCGAACGAGATCACCTCGCCGTCGGGAAGCTCACGGCGGGGGGTGTTGAGGTCGCCGCAGAGCACCCGCGGAAGCCGCCGGGTGTTCGCTAGCCCGCCCCGGATTGCCTCGAGCGTTCGAACCTTGACCCAGCCGTTGGCGGCGTTCGGGACATGGACGCAGTGGAGCTCGACCGCGCCTGTGGACGCGGGCGACGCCACGGCCGCGACCGCGGTCTCCGGCCAGGGCACCGCCAGAGCCGAGGCGTCCGCGAGCGAGGTGCGCGAGCTGAGGAGCACTCCCGTGCGGCGCCGGGCCGCCGGAGCTCGCGCCTGGTCAGCGTGATCGAGCGACGTCCGGACGCCCGCCAGCCCGATCGTCTCGAGCGCCGCCCTCCACAACGGCAGCGTGCGGCGGGTGACCTCCTGGAGCGCGACGACGTCGGGCTCGCGCCGGGCCAGCGCGGCGGCCTGCTCAGCCAGACGCGAGCTCCGTCGCGCCACGTTCCAGCTCACGATCCGCATTTGCTGAGCTACGTACCCGCCGCGCCGAGTTTCCGCTGCGCCGCGGCCGTGTCGGCTTCCGTCGCGGCAACCGATGCTGCCCTACTGCGAGACGGTTGCCCTACCGGGCCCCGCCGGCCCAACGGGTTCGCGTCGACGGTCGGCGATTCATCATCCGATCCCTGCGCAGTGGTGCAGGGCGGGCCCGGCGACCGGTCGGGGTCGCCGGGCCCGCTCGTCTCAGTGGAAGCGCCCCGGGAACTGCGCGATGATCCCGGCGCTGAGGTTGTCGGCCATCGCGAGGATGTGGCGGTGGACCGCGTCGTAGTCGTGGACGCTCGCCTGGAAGCGGCCGGTGAGGTAGTCGACCGCCTCCTTCAGCGTCTGGTTCAGATGGGTCCGCATCATCTTGCGCATCTCCGCGCGGGGCCAGTTGTCGGGGTTGGCGGTTGCGAGGAAGTCGGCGATCTGGCGCGCGTTCTCGTACCAGGCTGACTTCGCCTTCGCGATCTCACCGGCGTCGCCGCTCTTCGCCGCCTCGAGCACGGCGACCGCGCCGGTGATGTGCGCCTTCAGCAACTTCGTCAGCTTGCTGCCCGCCGCGGCACCGTAGAACGGCTTGATCGCGTCGCCGATGTCGGTCTGGTTGCGGAGCAGGCGATGCTCGGTCGCAGGCAGGCCCGGGAGGTTGCCGGCGAACTCGACGATCGCCAGGCGCGTCCAGGTGATGTGGTCCTCCCACAGCTTTCGCATCGCATCGCCGAATGCGACCTCCTTGCTGGTGCGGGGCGACGTCATGGCAGCGTGTCCGGAGTCGGTCGCGGCGTGACTCTCGCTCCGTCCGGTGATCGCGAGGACCGCGACCATGCTGGCGACGGCGACGAGGCCAGCGATCACCATGGTCGCTCGGCGCCACCGGATGGCATATCCGTTCATCTCGTTACCTCCTTCTCGGCGAGCGGCCGGGGGGCGCCCGCGACTTGGGTTAGCGACAAGGCGGCGGCGAGGCCAGCGACCTCGACCAGGTTGGTTACGATGCCGACCGCGTCGACCGCCTCGCGTTCGGGCTGAAGCAGGGGAATTCCGGTCGACCGACTCGCGGCGTAGGAGACGATCAATCCCGCCAGGAGCGCCGCCGCCCCCCACCCGGCGGCGACGCTCGCGGGTCGTGCCGAGACGCCGATCGCCGTCGCCGCCAGGAGCGCGGCAGCGACGATGAAGGCGACGCCGAGCGCCGGCTCCTCCCGCAGGTGCTCGGGGACGAGCCCGGCGTGGACCCCGGCGCTCGCGGCGCACGCGAGGACGACCGCGTTCGCGGCGACCGTCTTACCTCGCAAGACCCCGCTCAACGCCGCGATCCGAGCCGCAGCGGCGGGTCGTACTTCGACGCAAGCCGGGCGAGCGTGAGGGCGCCGAGCATCAGCCCGAAGTCGCGCAATGCGATGTCGTAGTAGCCCGAGTAGGTGAGTAGGTTGATGATGATTCCGCCGAGCCAGGCGGCGACGACGTAGGCGCCGTAACGCGGCTTGACCGCCACGAACAGGCCGGCGGCGATCTCGATCCCGCCGACGACGTACATCGTGTGGGTGGCGCTGAGCGGGCTGAGATCCGCGATCCACGGCGCGAGGTACCGCTCCCAGTTGACGAGCACGTTGAAGAACTTGTCGAGTCCGAACAGGATCGGGGCGACGGCGAAGCCGACGCGGAGCAGGGCGTAGGCCTGGTAGGCCGGATCGACGCGCAGCCGGTCTGCGACGGTGGGCGACGTCTCGAGCTCGGCGGGGGCTCTGAAGCTGGTTGCCGACACGGGTCCTCCTTGTCGTCGCGGTGCTTGACGTGCTGCACCCTTAGCGTCGGCGGCGGCCGGCGTCTTACCCCGGGTAAGAAACGCGTGCCCGCGCGCAGCTAACCGATCAGATGCTCCATCGCGGTTCAGCGACGTCGACCCTTTCCGCCCCAGCGGCGGTGCGGTGGCGGGCCGAGCGCCTGGCGCGGGCGGGCCTGCCGCGCGAGTCGGCGTGGCGGATCGCCGCCGACCCGTCGTACGATCTCCACGCCTTCCTCGAGCTCGTCGATCGCGGCTGCCCGCCGGACCTCGCGCTTCGCATCCTCGCCCCGCTCGACGAGCGACCGGGCGAATGAACGTGCGCGCGCCCCTCCCCGCGGCCACGATCGCTACCGTCGGAGGCGCGGCCATGGCGAGCCCGCCGACGACACCCACGGGCACGGCGGTGACCGGCCTTGCGTCGGCCGCCGCCGACGAGGATTCGCGCGCCTGGCTTCGGCGCCTGCGCGCCCGCGGCGCCGAGCGCGAGCGGGCGCTGGCCGACCTCCACGAGCTGCTGCTGCGGGCGGCCCGGTTTGAGGTAGCGCGCCGCCGGGCGCGGATGCCGGAGCTCCGCGGGGACGACCACGACGACCTCGCCCACCAGAGCGCGGACGACGCGCTCGTCGCGATCCTCGCCAAGCTCGACGACTATCGCGGCGAGAGCCGCTTCACCACCTGGGCCTACAAGTTCGCCCTCTATGAGGCCGCGGCCGCCCTCCGGCGCCGGGCCTGGCAGGGACGCGAGGTTCCACTCGCGCCCGAGAGCTGGACGCTCATCTCGAGCCGGGGCCCGACCCCGGACGAGGGGGCCGCGACCTCCGAGCTGCTGGCGGCGATCGGGGATGCGATCGAGCACGAGCTGACCCCGCACCAGCGCGAGATCCTGGTCGCGATCGCGCTCAACGGCGTCCCGATCGACGTTCTCGCCGAGCGCCTCGCGACGAGTCGAGGCGCGCTCTACAAAACGCTCCACGATGCGCGACGGAAGCTCCGCGCGCGGATCGCGGAGCGAGGCTTTCGAATCGATTCTCCGCCCGAAAGCGAGGGCCAATGACCTCAAACCCAGATCCGGACCATCGCGCGCTGGTTGGCCGCCTCCTCGGCCCCGCGGGCCCGGAGATCACCTGTGAGGAATGCTTCGCGCAGCTCGATCGATACGTCGAGCTCGAGCTCGCCGGAGCGGACGCCGACCGGGCGATCCCGGGCCTGGCCGCGCACCTCGAGGGCTGCCCCGCCTGCCGCGAGGACCACGAGAGCGTCCGCGCCTACGTGAGCGAACGTCGCGCCGACGGCTGACCGGGGCTGCCGCAGGAGCCGCCCGGGGTTCCATAGCCTTCCGAGCCGTGACCGACCGGGATGACGCGTCGCGGATTGCGCCGGAGCTGGAGCGGCGCCGAACGGACGCGGCCGATGCGTGGCAGCTCACCGATGAGATCGTCCTGATCGGAGCGGGCGACCCGATAACGGTCCCGGGGCGCGGCGACCTCACCTATCCGTTCCGGGCCCACTCCGACTACTACTACCTCACGGACCGCGACCGGCCGGGCGGCGTGCTCGTCTTCGACCCGCAGGAGGGCTGGCTCGACCTTCGCCCACCGCCCGACGAAGGCGCGGCCGTATGGGTCGGCCCGGCGGTAGAAGAGCCGGGCGGACCCACCACGGAGGCGCTGACGGATCGGCTCGGGTCGGGTGCGAAGCGCCCGGTCGCGTGTCTCGGCGTCCCGCCGGACGGCGTCGATTTCGACGCCGACCTCAGCCGCGACTTGGAGTTCGCGCTGGCGACGATCCGTCGACGCAAGGACGCGCTCGAGCTCGATCGCATGCGGTTTGCGGAGAGCGCGACACGAGCTGCGTTCCGAGTCGTCGTCCCGCTGTTGCGCGATGGCATGACGGAGCGAGGAGCGCAGATCGAGCTCGAGGCGGAGGCGTTTCGCTCAGGGGCGGACGGGATGGCGTACGAGACGATCCTCGCGAGCGGCCCGAACTCGGCGGCGCTGCACTTCGCGCCGACGTCACGGCCGATGCGCGCGGGCGAGCTCGTGCTGATCGACGCTGGGGCGGAGTACCGCGGGTACGCCAGCGACATCACCCGCACGTATCCGGTCGACGGAGCGCTCACATCCGAGCAGCGGGAGCTGCATTCATTGGTCCGCGCGGCGGAGCTCGCCGCCCTCGAGCGCTGCCTGGCGCGCACCGAGTGGCGGGAGGTCCACCTGGTCGCAGCACGCGTGATAGCCGAGGGCTTGGTCTCGTGCGGCATCCTGCGCGGCGAGCCCGACTCGTTGATCGAGTCCGGGGCGGTGTGGCTGTTCTTCCCCCACGGCATCGGGCACCTGGTGGGGCTCGGCATCCGCGACGCGGGCGGGGTCCTCGCCGACCGGCGCGACGATCCGCCGCCGTTTCCACACCTGCGCATCGACCTGCCGCTCGAGCCGGGGATGGTCGTCACCGTCGAGCCGGGCATCTATTTCATCGCGGCGCTACTGGAGAACGCCGAGCGGCGACGCCGCCACCGCGATGAGGTCGCCTGGGAGCGCGTTGACCGGATGCTCGACTTCGGTGGCATCCGGATCGAGGACGACGTGCTGATCACCGAGACGGGCAACGAGGTGATCACCGACGACGTGCCGCTCCTCGGCGAGACGTCGAAGCGCCGACGCGATTAGCCTCGGCCGCGCATCAAACCGAAGGAGGCGCCGGTGGAAGCATCGCCACGAGTGTCCGATCACGACCTCGCGGATCTGAAGCTCAGCCCCACGGCCGCGCTGTTCGAGGGCAAGGCGCGGGCCGGGATCGACATCTCGATCTTCGTCGTCCGCACGCCGCCGGGCCGGGCCGTCGAGCTGCACGTTCACCCGTATCCGGAGACGTTCGTCCTCCTCGAGGGCCACGGGCGCTGGACCGCCGGGGACGACATCGTCGAGCTCGGCCCCGAGCGGATCCTGGTCGTCCCCGCGAACACGCCGCACGGCTTCCGGAACGTGGGCGACGTCCCGCTGCTCGTCGTCTCGGTCCACGAGTCGGGGACCCTCGAGCAGAGATTCCTCGGGATCGAGCCCGAATGAGGGCGCGGCCTGGGTCTTTGGCCGCGGCGGCGATCCGATCAGGCGAGCGCCGCCCGGTGCAGGATCAAGAGAACATCGAATCCGAGCGCAGACAGCTCGTCGTCGCCGGCCGAGCTGTTGACGCCGATCGCAAACAGCGTGCCGGAGCGCTTTAGGTAGATGTGGAGCACCCGATAGCCGAACGTCTCCCCCTCGTAGGCCCAAATCGGCCCGAAGGTGGTCTTTGACTCCATGACGCCGAGGCCGTAACCCTGTGGGTCGTTGCGGGTCGGCCGCATGATCGGCTTGCCGGTCTTCTGGGACACGAGACCCTCCAGTTCGCGCTGCTGCTTGCTCGGCAGCATGCGGCCCCCATATAGCGCGCGCTCCCAAATCGTCGCGTCCTTCAGCGAGCTGACGATGCCGCCCGCGGCCTGCGCGTAGGAGAGGTTGAAGCGGCGTAGATCCCGGCCGAGCAGCGGCCGCAGAGGCCGAATCGAGGCATCGAAGAAATAACCCGCGGGCAGGCGGTCGGTGAACGGACGCGGATAGGGGCTCGGCTGGTAGGTCATCGTCCGCAGCCCCAGCGGCTCGATGATCCTCGACCGTAGCTGATGCGCGTAGGTGTCGTGGGTGGCCTTCTTGAGGATCATCTTGGCGAGGATGTAGTTGGTGTTCGAATAGGAGTAGCCGTGCGTGGGCGCTCCGCGCAGCGCGTACGGCACGAGGCGACGCGACGAGAACTCGGTGGTGGGATCGGCGGCGTACGCGCGAAGGAAGCCAGGGATGTTGAGGTAGTCCGGAATACCGCTCGTCATGTCCAGCAGGTGCTTGATCGTCACCTGGCGCCAGGCGCGGTAGCGGGGGAGCCACTTCCCGAGGGTGTCGTGGATCGAGAGCTTGTGCTCGGCCTCGAGCTGCAGCAGCATCACCGAGGTGAAGGCCTTGGTGTTGCTGCCGATCTGCCAGAGGTTGGTGGTGGAGATCGGCTCGGTGCCGCCGTAGGTGGTGGTGCCGACCGGAATGTTGATGCTCGGCCGCTGCCCCCGGAAGGTGATCCTCAGCGATACCGCCGAGAGGTGCTCGGCCGTCCCCTGATTGGTCAGGAAGAAGTCGAGTTCGCGCTTCAGCGCCGCGCGCAGAGCGGCGTTGCCGGAGTCGCGCCCCTGCGCGGCCGCGCTCGGCCCGGCCCAGAGGACGAGGCCCAGGATCATCAACAGGGCCGTCGCACAGCAGAAGGCTCGGGTGCGGTTACGGACGTCGATGGCCGTCGAGAATAACGCCGGCAGCGTCCAGCGACGGGGGTGCCGCCAGTGGGCCAGCGGCGCTCTCGCTCAGCGCGGGCGGACGAAGCCGGCGAGCATTCTGCCGATCTCGAGCTCGGCGGTTCCCGACGTGACCGCCGGGTCGCCGGCGGCGAATGCCCGCAACTCCGCCTCGTCCTCCGCCTCGAGCACGCCGATGCCCCATGATCCGGTGCCGTCGAGCACCGGACCGAAGACCACCATCTGACCTCGATCGATGAACGGCTGCCAATGGGCGGCGTGGCGGCCCATCACCTCCCGCTCCTCGTCGCTCATATCGTGCGCGAAGTTCGGGCGCGGCGACTTGAGCCTCAGCACGAACGTGGCGATGGACAGAATCTAGTCTCCAGCGGCGTTGATGGCGCGGCGAGAGCCGTCCTATCCTGACCGCCGGGTTCAACGATGTCGACGTGGATCTTCGAGCCGGGGCACACCGAGGCCGAATTTCGGGCTCGCCACATGATGGTCACCTGGGTCCGCGGCCTCTTCAAGGACATCCACGGCCGCCTCGAGCTCGACTTCGAGCGCTGTCTCGACGCAACCTTCGAGGGCGAGATCGACGCCACCGGGGTCTGGACCGGCGAGCCGACCCGGGACGCCCACCTGCGCAGCGCCGACTTCTTCGACATCGACAATCACCCCCGGATCACGTTCGCCGGCCGCTTCACCGAGCGAACCGCGGACACCGCCTTCAAGGGCGACGTCGACCTCACGATCCGCGGCATGACCCGGACCGTCCCCCTCGACATCGACTACCTCGGCGAGTGGATCACCCCGTTCTGGGAGGGCGACGAGGACAAGGGCGACATGCGGCGGATCGGCTTCGAGGCCCGGTCCAGGATCAACCGCCACGACTTCGGCGTCTCCTGGCAGGACGAGATCCCCGGCGGCGGCGTGGTCGTCAGCAACGAGGTCGAGTTGGTGCTCGACGTCGAGGCGATCCTCCTCGACGATCTCGAGCGGACCGGCGCGATCGAGTACTACCGGGAGTGATCCGGGGGGCCGAGCATCCGCAGGCGCTAGGCTGATGGTGGAACACCTGGAACCGGATCAGGATTGAGAGGAAAGGCAATGGCCCTACAGATTGGCGACACGGCACCCGACTTCGAGGCGGAGACGACCGAGGGCCGGATCCGCTTCCACGATTGGATCGGCGACTCCTGGGCGGTGCTGTTCTCGCATCCGAAGGACTTCACCCCCGTCTGCACCACGGAGCTCGGCTACATGGCTCAGATCAAGCCCGAATTCGACCGCCGGAACGTGAAGATCATCGGCCTCTCGGTCGACCCGACGGGCGACCACGAGGGGTGGGCGAAGGACATCGAGGAAACGCAGGGGACCGCTCCCAACTACCCGATCGTCGGCGACCACGACTTCCAGGTCTCGAAGCTCTACGGGATGCTGACGGCCGATGTGGCCGGCGACCCGAAGCTGCGGACGCCCGCCGACAATCAGACGGTGCGAAACGTGTTCGTCATCGGCCCCGACAAGAAGGTGAAGCTGATCCTGGTCTATCCGATGACGACCGGGCGCAATTTCGACGAGGTGCTGCGGGTGATCGACTCGCTCCAGCTGACCGCGAACCACAAGGTCTCGACGCCGGTCAACTGGCAGCAGGGCGAGGACGTGATCATCGCCGGCTCGGTCTCCGACGAGCAGGCGAGGGAGCTGTTCGGGGAGTGGGATGCGCCGAAGCCCTACATCCGCATCGTCCCCCAGCCCAGCTAAGCCCTGCCGGCGCCGCGGCTGAGGCGCCGCCCCAGCTCCCGTAGCTGCTCGACCAGCTCGGGCGGGTCGTCGACCTCGAAGTCGACGCCGAGCATCGCGATCCGCAGCGCCAGCCAAGCGAGGTCGTCGTCGCCCGTTCGGTACTCGCAGGTTCGAGCGTCGATCGGGGTGATCGTCCCCCAGTACGGCGGGATCCGGCTCGCGAGCTCCTCGGCGGCCGTGTGCAGGATTACGCGCGCCTCGAACCGGGCCGGCGCCCCGGTGATGCTCTCCTCGACGTAGGCAGCGGCGTCCTTCGCCGGCAGCGGGCGGGACGCGAAGCGGACCCCCGTCGCGGCCGGGTTCGAGAGGCGGTCGAGGCGGAACGTGCGCCAGTCGTCGCGGCGGAGGTCCCAGGCGACGAGATACCAGCGGCGGCCGTGGTTGACGAGGGAGTGCGGCTCGACCTCACGGCGGCTGTCGGTCCCGTCCCGGCGCCGGTAGCCGAAGCGCAGCCGCTCGGAATCGCGGCAGGCGGCGGCGATCAGCGTCAGGTGCTGGGGGTCGACGGTGGGGCCGGGGACCGGCAGCGTGACCGTCGCTGCGCCGAGCGCGCCAACCCGACGGCGAAGGTGGGAGGGCAGCACCTGCTCGAGCTTCACCAGGGCCCGCACCGCGGCCTCCTCGATGCCGGCCACCGAGGCGCGGGCGGCGGTTCGCAGGCCGACCGCGATCGCGATCGCCTCCTCATCGTCGACGAGCAGCGGTGGCATTGCGCTGCCGGCGCGGAGCCGGTAGCCGCCCGCGGGGCCGGTGAGCGACTCGACCGGATAGCCGAGCTGGCGGAGCCGCTCGATGTCTCGCCTGATCGTCCGACTCGAGACCTCGAGGCGATGCGCGAGGTCGTTGCCGGGCCAGTCGCGGCGCGCCTGGAGCAGCGACAGCATCTCCAGAAGCCGGCTCGAGGTGGCGGTCACGATGCGCTAAATGGTCGCGACGATTGAGGACAGATCCTGACCTAAACGGTCGCTAGGGTGCGGCGCGACGTCAACGACGGAAGGAGCACTGAATGCCCGAGCGAGACGGATACATCCCCGGTGTCCCGTGCTGGGTCGACACCCCCCAGCCCGACCCGGAAGCGGCCCTCCCCTTCTATGAGGGCGTATTCGGCTGGGAGTTCGAGGACGTGATGCCGCCCGACTCACCCGGCCGCTACTTCATCGGCCGCATCCGCGGCCTCGACGCGGGCGCCGTCGGGTCCCAGCCGGAGGGCCAGCCGACCCCGGTGGCCTGGAACACCTACGTCTGGGTCGAGAGCGCCGACGATGCCGCGCAGAAGGCGCGGGATGCGGGCGGACGGGTCCTGATGGACCCGTTCGACGTCATGGGCGCCGGCCGGATGGCGGTGCTCGCGGACACCGAGGGAGCGATGTTCTGTGTCTGGCAGGCGAACGAGCACAAGGGCGCGCGGATCGTGAACGAACACGGGTCGATCAACTTCAACACGCTCAACGCCCGCGACGCCGAGGGCGCGAAGGCGTTCTACGGTGCGGTGTTCGGGTGGGAGACGCTCGACCTCGGCGGCGGCGGTCAGATGTGGACCCTCCCCGGCTACGGCGACTACCTCGAGGGCCTGACCCCCGGGCTGCGCGAGGGGATGCAGGAGATGGGCGCCCCCGAGGGCTTCGAGGACGTGGTGGCCGCGCTCAACCCGGTCACGGGCGACGAGCCCCCTTCCTGGGGCGTCGCGTTCGCGGTCGACGATGCCGATGCGGCGGCCGCGAAGGCCGCCGAGCTCGGCGGCCGTGTGATCGCTCCGCCGTTCGACGCGCCGTGGGTGCGGATGACCGTGCTCGCCGACCCGCAGGGGGCGACCTTCACCGCCAGCAAGTTCGTCCCCGAGAACAAGGACCTCGCGGCGACCGAGGGCTCGACGGCCGGCGCGGCCTAGCGTCGCCCGGGATGCGGATCGAGGCGCGCTCGGACAGCGTTGCGGGGCGGGCCGACCTGGCAGCCCGCCCCGCGAACGCGTCAGGTCGTCGTCAAAGCGACGCGCACTGGCCGATCTTGTCGCCGCTCACCACATTCAGCGATCCACCGGAGTCGCCGATCTGGGGCGCCGGCGAGTTGCCGATGCAGACCAGATTGCCGCCGATCGTGTTGCTGACGTACTCGTTCGCATCCGGATCGGCCATGATGTTGTTGTTGAGCCGGACGCTGCCGGCGACGTCGTTGCGGATGAAGCCGAGCCAGAAGCCCGAGTAGCCGGTGATGTGGGCGCCGCCGCTGATCACGTTGTCCTCGACGGTGGAGAAGAAGCCGAAGCCGCCCTCGATCGCGACGCTGCCGCCGACCCTGGCGGAGTGAAGCTGCACCGATTTGGGGCCATTAACTGCCTTGACGCTGCCGGTGATCTTCCCTCCGCCGGTGCCCTCGTCGCTGCCGAGGATGAACGTCGCGTTTGAGTTGATCGTGACGTTGCCGTTCACCTTGATCGTCGCCTTGGTTCCGTTGCACTTCGTTTTGGGCGGGACGACGATCTTCGAGTAGGTACCGGACTGGAGCTTCCCGGAACAGGTCAGGGCGGGCGCGGCGCCGGCGGCCGACGCGGCCAGCACGAAGACGGCGGCGACTGCGGCGACTAACGACGCGCTGAATACAGCTCTACGCATGAACTCCTCCGTAAGGGTTGTGGATTGGTAGGTGTGGCGCGAGTATCTCACCAGCGCGCCTCCCGTGCGCGAAATCCGCGCCACTCGGTCATCGGGGTTACCGAGGGCAGGCCTAGGTTGCCGCGCGCCTCCAGAGCACCGGAAAGAGCTCGTGCTCCATCGGGGCTCCTGGCTCGAGCCCCCCGTCGGCGAGCTCGTCGAACGGCGGGCTCGTGCGGTGCGGGCGCGGCGCGTAGCGGACGTCGTCGCCGATCATGCGGACCGAGAACGCGCGCCGGCGCCGCGGCGAGCCGGCGGCCGCGTGCAGCGTGAGCATGTTGAAGGCGACCGCGTCGCCGGGGTCCATCACCCAGCCGCGGATCGGCCACGCGTCGCGATCGGCGTCGATGTCCGGGACCTCCTCGAGCGCGCCCTCGTCGAACACCATCGAGGTCCCCTTCACGAACGAGCGCGGCATGAACCAGCGGCCGGTGTGCGAGCCGGCGACGAACTC
>JBKPNB010000325.1:0-6626 GCA_046732395.1 Actinomycetota bacterium
GTGCAGCTTGCCCGGCGTGTCGGGCTGGAGCCGCGCGAAGAGGACGAAGCCCTTGCCGCCGATCTTCATCACCGTCTCCTTCGCGAGCGACGGCTTCGCGTCGCGCGCATTCAGCAGCTCGCGGATCCGCTGCTCGTGCCCCTCGGTCTCAGCGAGGTGCTCGCTGTAGGCCGCGGCGAGCTCGGGGTCACCGGCGAGATCGGGCGAGGCTCGGAGCTGCGCGAGCGCCTGCTCGCGAGATACCTGGCGGTATCCAGCGAGACTACTTCGACGGCGCTCGGCCGACGACGAACGTGCTCTTGCCGAGCAGCTTCCCGTATTTTCCGAGGCGCCGCGGCCCGCGGCCGGGCCAGACGTACCACGTGTAGTTGCCGGGCTCGAGCCGATGGCGCTCGTCCCTGAACCGCCATCGCGACGGCAGCCTCAGGCGGGCCTTCAGCGGCCACCAGCTACCGATCGCCCGACCATCCAGCCAGAGCTGCATGTTGTAGTAGCGGGCCTTCTGCACCGGCCGCCAGGCGAAGAAGACCGAGGCATGGGCGCGTACGTGCGCACCGGGTCTCGGCGCGAAGAGCACAGGCATCGGCGTCGCGAAGGCGCTGCGCTTGACGCTGTTCCCGGCCGCGTCCTCGGCCGTCAGCGTGTAGCGGTACCGCACGTAGTTCTCGACGCGGCGGTCTGCGAAAGCGCTCCCCGCGCCCGCGTAAAGCGCGCTCGAGGCGGCCTTGCTCATGCCCGGTGAGCGCAGGACGCGAAGCGCCTTGGCGCCGGAGAGACGCCACTTCAGCTTGACGACGTCGTCGAGGGCCTTCAGGGAGAACAGCCTGAAGGCCGGCGGCGTCGCGTCGTAGCTGAGTGCGAACCGGAGCGGCCCGCTTACGTTTCCGGCCCGATCGCTGCAGCTGCCGGCGAGGTCGGTCTTCATCGTGTCCGGGCCGCCATAGGCGAGCGAAGTGCAGGATGCGATCCCGGCGAGCGCGTCGGAGGCCGACCAGCGGATCGCGAGCGGGTGGTTGTACCAGCCGTCGTGGTCGGGCCGGCGGTCGGGCGAGACCGTGAGACCCCGGGGCGCGGTCGCGTCGTAACGGAAGTCGAAGGCCACCGGCGCCGAGGTGTTGCCGGCCTTGTCGCTGCAGATGCCGCTCCGGCCGACGCTGCCGGCATCGGGCCCGTTGTAGGCCTGCACGCTGCAGGAGGCGACGCCGGACACGGGGTCGGAGCCTCTCCAGTCGATCCGGAGCGGGTGGTTGTACCACCCGTTCGCGTCGGCCCGCCGGGAGGGAACGGCCGCCGTGGCGGGGGCCGTGGCGTCGTACTTGAAGGCGAGGCGCGGAGGAGAGGCGCTGTTGCCGGCACGATCGGTACAGCGGCCGCCGGAGCTCGCGTCGCTCTTGTCCGGCCCGCTGTAGGTCACCGGCGGGCTGCAGGACTCGATCCCCGAGGTCGCGTCGGTGCCGCTCCAGCTGATCCCGACAGCGTGGTTGTACCAGCCCGCGTGGTCGGGGCTGCGGTTCGCCGTGACAGCCACGACCGGGTCGGTGCCGTCGTAGGAGAGTCCGAAGGCCAGGGTCCTCACGTTCCCTGCCACGTCGGAGCAGCTACCGCTCGTACTCCCGTTCGCGACGTCGGGCCCGCTGTAGGTCTTCGACGTGCAGGACGCGATTCCGGACGTCTGGTCGCTGCCGCTCCAGTCGATCCTGACCGGGGCGTTGTACCAGCCGTTGTGATCCGGCCCCGGGGCCTCGATGGTGACCGACGGAGCGGTCGCGTCGTAGTTGAGCACGAAGGCATCCGAAGAGCTGTTGCCGGCGTTGTCCGTGCAGCTGCCGCTGAAGTTCGCGCCGGTCGTGTCAGGACCGCTGTAGGTGAGCGGGCTCCTGCAGGAGGCGATCCCCGAAGTCGCGTCGGAGCCGTTCCAGCCGATTGTGAGCGATGCTCGATACCAGCCGGCGGCATTGGGAGAGCGGCTCGGCGTGGCGACCGTGATAGGCGCCGTTTCGTCGTAATCCAGGAAGAAGGTGCGCGACCTTCTGTTGCCCGCCTCGTCGGTGCAGCTGCCGGTGGAGCTCACGTCGTTGCCGTCCGGGCCGCTGTACGTGACCGGCGTGCTGCAGGAGTCGATCCCCGAGGTTGCATCTGCGCCGCTCCAGCTGACCCCAACCGAGTGGTTGTACCAGCCGGCGTGGTCGGGGCTGCGCGCGGCCGCGGCCGTGACCGTGGGCGCGGTCGCGTCGTAGGAAAGCGTGAAGGCGAGGGCCGTGGAGTTGTTCCCTGCCCTGTCGGTGCACATCCCGCTGGTGCTTCCGTTCTGAACGTCGGGCGCGCTGTAGGTGCTCGACGTGCAGGACTCGATGCCTGACATTGCGTCGCTTCCGCTCCAGGTGATCCCGACCGGGTGGTTGTACCAGCCGTTGTGGTCGGGTCCCCGCGCCGGGGTGGCATTCGAGGCGGTCGGCCGAGTCGCGTCGTACGAGAGCGTGAAGCCGAGGGAGGCCGAGACGTTCCCTGCCCTGTCGGTGCACGTGCCGCTCGTGCTTCCGCCGGCGACGTCGGGGCCGCTGTACGTACGCGAGGTACACGAGGCGATCCCGGAGGTTGCGTCGGTGCCGCTCCAGTTGATGCCGACCGCGTGGTTGTACCAGCCGTTGTGGTCGGTCCCTCGGGCGGCATTGGCGTTCACGTTCGTCGGCGGCTCAGCGTCCACCTTGAGCGTTCGCGTCGTAACCGTCGTTGTGCCGCCATCGCTGGTCGCCGTGCACGTCCGCGTCGTCCCCATGTTCGGGCTGTCGATGCGGATAGCCGGCTCGCAACCTTGGGTCGAGATGATCGGTGACTCGGGGTCGCTGACGCTCCAGTGGAGGACGATGTAGTGGAAGCCCCCTGCTCTCCCGACGTACCAGTCGTTGTTGCCGACGATCCCGTCGACGGAGTAGGTGACGATCGGCGGGGTGTCGTCGGCCACCAGATACGGCCGGGCGGGAGAGGCCGCCGGAAGGAGGAGAAACGCCGATACGAGGGCAAGCGAGGCCGTCCACATCCTGCGCCGCAGCAGCGATCTCGGTGGTGAGACCACAGCCAGTTAGCTCCCCCTGTAACTCCCGGGTTCGAGAGTACTGCGGACATGCGTCAAAGGCAACGAGGTTCCGCAGGTATCTCGCGAGACTACTTAAAGGTATCTTCCGGGACGGATGATCACCGACGTCAACCCGTTCATCTACTCGCGCCCGATCGCCCCGGACCAGATCGTCGACCGCGACGACGAGACCCGGCAGCTGCTCAAGAACGCGGTGGGTGGCCACTACGTGCGGCTCTACGCGCCTCGCAAGTACGGCAAGACGAGCCTGCTTCGCCGGGCCCTTGCCGACGGCGAGCGGCAGGAGGGCCTGGTGCCCGTGCTGGTCGACCTCTACGGCGTCGTGTCGCTCGCCGACGTCGCCGTGCGGTTCGAGCGCGCGTACGCGAAGGAGCTTCGCGGCGCGATCCGGAGCCGCGTGGAGGAATTCCTCCAGAGGACGGGGCTCGGCCTCTCGCTTGGTGCATTCGGGATCAGCGCGCGGCTGCAGCTCGAGCCGAAGACCGACCCGCTGCCGGCCTTGCACGCGCTGCTCGACCTCCCGCTGCGGCTCGAGGAGTCCGGCGGCTTTCGCGCCTACATCGCCCTCGACGAGTTTCAGGACGTTGGCAAGGTGCCCTCGCTCGACGGGATCCTCCGCAGCCACATCCAGTTCCAGGGCGACGTCGCCTCGTACGTGTTCGCCGGCTCCGAGCCCGGCCTGATGAAGCAGCTCTTCGAGCGCAAGGAGGCGCCGCTCTACGGCTCGGCGGTTCCCGTGCGACTCGGCCGGCTGCGCGACGAGGATCTCGCCGCGTACGTGGCCGAGCGCTTCCGGGAGAACGGGCGCGGCGTGGGGGAGGCGCTGAACCCGTTGCTCGCGTCGGCGAAGGGCCATCCACAGCGCGCGATCCTGCTCGCCCACCGGCTCTGGGAGGAGGTCGAGGAGGGCGGCACGGCGACGCTCGAGGACTGGGAGAGGGCGCACGCTTCGGCGCTCGGCGAGCTCCAGCCGGAGTTCGAGGCGCAGTGGCGCGGGCTCGACACCGCGGAGCAGAAGACGCTGCGGGCGATCATCGCCGGCGACGGCTCGCCCTACCGGACGGCGGTGCTGGAGCGGCTGGCGCTGACCAAGCCGAGCGCGCAGAAGGCGCTGCAACGGCTCAAGGCCCGAGCGGAGATCGAGCCCGACGGGCGGAAGCAGGCGATCGTCGACCCGCTCTTCGCCGAGTGGATCGCCGCGCTCGCCTAGTCGAGCAGGGCGCGCTGGAGGCCGGCGACGCCCTCGCGTTCGACTCCCTCGAGCCCTGCGAGGTGCCCGTAGCGCGCGAGCACCGCACTCAGCTGGATCGCGAGCACACGAGCTCGCAGGAGCTGGGCGTCGTTCACCGGGCCATAGGTGTCGAGGAAGGCGCCGCGCCCCTCCGGTGGGACGAACGACCAGAGCAGCGGCAGGTCGATCGCGGGATCGGAGCTGCAGAGGTCGCCCCAGTCGATCACGCCGCTGGCGGCGCGGCCGTCGACGAGCACATGGCGGAAGTGCAGGTCGCCGTGGACCAGCACCGGCGCCTCGGGCGGCGGCAGCCTCTCGGCCTCCTCGAGGAGGCTCGCGACCCGCGGCGACGCGTGCCAGAGGCCGAGCCGCTCGAGCTCGGCGAGCTCCTCGCGCACCAGGGCCGTTCGCTTCGCCATGTCGGCTCGTCCGTTGAAGTCG
Organism: Actinomycetota bacterium; assembly: GCA_046732395.1. GTDB lineage: Bacteria > Actinomycetota > Thermoleophilia > Solirubrobacterales > 70-9 > JAWVFM01. The sequence goes on from JBKPNB010000325.1 coordinate 4,767, forward strand.
ACAGGTAGAGGCTCGTCGAGCTCGGTCCCGTGCAGCGCGCGGAGGAACCGTGCGAGCTCGAGGCCGATCTCGATCCGCGCGTCGTCGTCGAGCACGGCGTCGCCGGCCTCCACCCCCGGCAGGAGCTCGGACCCGAAGAACGGCCAGGGAAAGTCGTCCGTGGGGCCGCCGACGAAGACCGGCCGCGGGACGGGCAGCGGGAGCGACTCGAGCTTCGGCAGGACCCCGATCTCACGCTCGAGCCCGGGAATCGCGATCGCGCGGCGCGGGAAGCGGAAGGCGTAGCGCTCGTTCACGACCCAGACGCTGTTGTCCCAGCCTTCGGCGAGCCTGCGCAGCGAGCGGACCTCGAGCTCCGGAAATCGCGCTACCAGCCCTCGCACCAGCTCCTCGTCCACGACGACCTCGGCAGCCCAAACCGGCACGCCCCAACCCTAGTGCCCCTCCCAGCAATGGACGCCCATCACCGGAAGGGGCACCAGACGCTAGATTCGGGGCGTGCGGCCGCTCGTCGGGATCACCACCTACATCACGCCGGTCGAATACGGCGACTGGCAGGAGGAGGCCGCGCTCGTCCCCGCCGACTACCTGCGCGCCGTCGAGCGCGCCGGTGGGCGCCCGCTGCTCGTCCCGCCGAGCGACGACGTAGTCGACGACACACTGGACGCCCTGGACGGGGTGATTTTCTCCGGCGGTTCCGACCTCGACCCTGCGCTCTACGGGCAGGAGGCGCACCCGGAGACAAAGGGCTTCGTCGCCGAGCGCGACCGCGCCGAGTTCGCGCTGCTGCAGGCGGCGCTCGCCCGCGACATGCCGGTCCTGGCTGTGTGCCGCGGCTCGCAGGTGCTGAACGTCGCACTGGGCGGCGACCTCGTGCAGCACCTGCCCGAGGTCGTCGGCGACGACAAGCACAAGGAGCTGCCCGGAGAGTTCGGCGAGCACGACGTCGACCTCGAGCCCGGGACGCGCATCGGCACGCTGCTCGGCGAGCGGGCCCCGGTCAAGTCGCATCACCACCAAGGCTTCGGGCGCCTGGGCTCCGGGCTGCGCGAGGCCGCGCGGGCCGACGACGGCACGCTGGAGGCGATCGAGGACCCGTCGCGCCGCTTCGCCCTGGGCGTGCTCTGGCATCCGGAAGCCGGCGAGGACCTGCGGCTGTTCGAGGCGCTGGTCGAGGAGGCGCGGGCCTATCGCCGGGCCCGGCTGGCGGCGCGGATACGCTCGCACGCGTGAGCGGACCGACCGGCACCGCCCAGCTCGTGCGCCTCTACGGCGGCGCGGCCGCCCGCGTTGCGCTCCGCGGGCGCGGCAAGAACGGCGTCGCAGGGGCCACCGAGAGGCCGGTATTCGTCGTTGGGTCTCCGCGCTCCGGCACGACCTTCATGGCCGGTTGCCTCGGCCGGCTGCCTGGCTTCGTCGACCTCGGCGAGGTCGGGCCGCTGAAGGCCTCGATCGACGAGCTCTCCGCGCTTCCGGAGCAGGAGGCCGCGTGGCGTCTGCGGCAGATGCTCGAGCGCGTGCGCGCGCTGGCGCTCGTCCGCAACCTGCGGGCGGTCGAGCAGACGCCGGAGACGACCTTCGTCCTCGCCGCTGCGCTGCGGGCCTACCCCGAGGCGAAGGTGGTGCACATGGTGCGGGACGGCCGCGACGTCGCCTGCTCGCTGCTCGAGAAGGGTTGGCTCCGCACCGACAGGGCAGGGGGCGACGACGTCGGGCTGCCGTACGGGAGCCACGCGCGGTCCTGGGTCGAGCCCGAGCGCGTCGAGGAGTTCGAGCGCGCGAGCGAGGCGAGGCGGGCAGGCTGGGCGTGGCGCAGCTATCTGAGCGCCGCCCGCACGGGAGCCCCGGAGGCGCTCGAGG
>JBKPNB010000326.1:0-8701 GCA_046732395.1 Actinomycetota bacterium
CGACCGGCGCGTCAACGCGGGCGCGGGGATGGTGCGGGCGACGGTCCTGGTCCGGGGCGCCGTCGCCGGCACCTGGCGCCTCGCCGGCGGCGGCCGCAGGCGCGCGATCGAGGTCGACTGGTTCGGCCGCCGGGCGTCGGCGCGGGCGCTCGAGGCCGAGGCGCGCGACCTCGCCCGGTTCCTCGAGGTCGACGTCGGCGGTGTCCGCCCGGCGCCCCCGCGCCGCCGCTGATCCGCCACCACCGGGCGTTAGATTGGCGCGGTGACTGCCACCGCCCCGGCCGCGGACGACCGCCTCGCCCCCGGGACCGCGATGGCACTGGTGGCGATGGGCCTCGGGGTCATCGTCATCGCCAACGACTTCACCGCCCTCAACGTCGCGCTGCCGTCGATCGAGCACGACTTCAACGTCGACGTCGGCACCGCGCAGTGGGTGATCAACGCCTACGCGCTGACGTTCGGGATGGCGATCGTCGCCGGCGGCCGGCTCGCCGACCTGTTCGGGCGCCGCCGGATCTTCTTCATCGGCGCCGCGTTGTTCGCCGGGTTCTCGCTCCTCGGCGGGATCGCCCCCGACTCGGTGTGGCTGATCGCTATGCGGGTCGGGATGGGGATCGGCGGCGCCCTGATGTGGCCGGCGATCCTCGGGATGACCTACGCGGCGCTGCCGGAATCGAAGGCGGGATTGGCGGGCGGGCTGATCCTCGGCGCCGCCGGACTCGGAAATGCGCTCGGGCCGCTGCTCGGGGGCGTCCTCACCGACGAGCTCAGCTGGCGCTGGATCTTCTACCTCAACGTGCCGATCGCCGCCTTCGCCGTCCTCGTCACCTGGCTCAAGGTCCACCAGCCGCCGGTCGCCCACGAGGACGAGCGGATCGACTACAAGGGGATCGCGACGCTGTCGACCGCCCTGCTCCTGTTCCTGCTCGCCTTCGACCAGGCGGCGGACTGGGGGTTCGGCGATGTCCGGGTGATCGCGATGCTCGTCGTCGGCGTCCTCCTCGTCGTCAGCTTCGCCCTCATCGAGCCCCGACTGGGTCGAAGCGCGCTCGTCCCGGTCGACGTCATCCGCAACGCGGAATTCCGCAACGCCTGCCTTGCCGTGCTCCTGATGTCGGCCGTGTTCTTCGCCACCGTTCTCTACGCGCCGCAGTTCATGGAGAAGATCCTCGGCTACTCGGCGCTCAAGGCCGGGGCGGGGATGGCGCCGATGCTGGTCACCTTCGCGCTCGTCTCGTTCCTCGCCGGCCCCGCCTACAACCGGCTCGGGGCCAAGGTCGCGGTGGGGATCGGCGCGCTCGGCCTCACCGTCGGTCCGTTCCTGCTATCGCTCGTCCAGACCGGCTCCGGCTACGGCGGCCTCGTCGCCGGATTGCTGGCGACGGGGATCGGCGCCGGGTTCTTCTATCCATCGGTGACCACCGCCGGGGTCACCGCGCTCGACCCGTCGCGGGCGAGCCTCGCCGGCGGCCTCGTCTACATGTTCCAGATCGCCGGCGGCGCGATCGGGCTGGGGGTGACGACGACGATCTTCACCCTCACCTCCGAGGACCGGCTCGACGCTCGGGTCGACGCGATCGGCGCCCACGTAACCGACCAGCAGGTGTCGGTGATGCACGGCCTGCTGGCGGGGACCGACGCCGGCACGCGGGCGTTCGACAAGCTGCCGTCGGCGATCCAGGCAAAGGTCGACGAGTTCGTCCACACCTCGTTCGTCCACGGGATCCAGTCCGGCTTTCGCTACTGCGCGATCGTCGCCCTGATCGGGCTCTTGATCTCGATCTTCTTCGTCGGTGGCCGGATCGGTCGCAGCCGCGAGCCCGCCGTCGAGCGGGCCGGGGCGTAACGGGGCCACGCCGATCGGATCCGCCGTGAACCCGCCCGAGTCCTGGACCCCGCCGATGCCCGAGCTCGCGGGCGCCCGCCACCGCCTCGTGCCAACCGGCGGGGTGCGGCTCCACGTCGCCGAGCTCGGGGGCGAGGGCGGTCCGCCGCTCCTCCTCGTCCACGGCTGGCCGCAGAGCTGGTGGTGCTGGCGAGGTGTGGCGCCGCTCCTCGCTGCCGACCTCCGGGTCGTGATGGTCGACCTGCGCGGCCACGGCTGGTCGGACGCGCCGTCCGGCGGCTACGAGAAGGAGCGCCTCGCCGCGGACCTGATCGGCCTCCTCGATGCGCTCGAGCTCGATCGCGTCGGCTACGTCGGCCACGATTGGGGCGCATTCGTCGGCTTCCTGATCTCGTTCGCGGCGCCGGAGCGGATCCGGGCACTCCTGACCCTCTCGATTCCGCATCCCTGGCCCTCGCTGCACGACAGGCTGAACCCCTGGCGTCTCGCCGCGTTCGCCTACCAGCTGCCGCTCGCGAGCCCGCTGGGCGGCGCGATCGCGCGGCGAGAGCTGACCACCCGTGTCCTGAGGGCGGCCTCGGCCGGCGATCCGTTCGACGAGCGAGACCTCGAGGTCTATGAGTCGACGATGGGGTCCGAGCGCGGCGCGCGGACGACGGTGGCGATGTACCGGACGTTCGTCCTCCGCGAGCTGGTGCCGATCGCCCGCGGCCGCTACGCCGACGCCCGGCTCGAGATCCCGAGCCGGCTTCTGGTCGGCTCGCGCGACCCGATCATCCGCGGCGCCGACCTCCGCGGAAGTGAGCGAAACGCCCCGCGGCTCGAGGTCGAGCGGGTTCCGCGTGCTGCGCACTTCCTGCCCGAGGAGCGCCCGGAGCTGGTCGCCGACCGCGCCCGAGAGCTGCTGGCGAGCGCGCCGCCTTAGCACTTAGTTTTCGTGCGATGAGCAAGAGTCGCCTCGAGGCCTTCTCCGACGGCGTCTTCGCAATCGCCATCACCCTCCTGGTGCTCGAGATCGACGTCCCGGCCGCCGGGGGCGACCTCGCGCACGAGATCGGCCAGCTCTGGCCCTCTTTCGCCGCCTATGTCGTCTCGTTCTTCACGATCGGGATCATCTGGGTCAATCACCACACGATGATGAGCCGGGTCGAGCGGGCGGACCGGATGCTGCTCTTCCTCAACCTCAACCTGCTCTTGTGGGTCGCCTTCATCCCCTGGACGACGGCGGTGCTCGCCGAGCACCTCCGCGACGGCGGCGCCAACGAGCACCTGGCCGCCGCGATCTACGCCGGGACCTTCTTCGTGATGGGCTGCTGCTTCTTTTCGCTGTGGTGGCATGTCCGCGCGGGGCACCTGCTCGCGGAGGCGCTCGATCCCGGCGCGGTCGGCCGCCTCGTCCGCCGCAACCTCGTCGGGCAAACCGCCTACCTGATCGCGCTCGGACTCGCCTTCGTCAGCGCCCCCGCGTCGCTCGCGATCTGCGGGTTGGTCGCGCTCTACTACGTTCACCCCGGGCCGATGCTGGCGTTCGAGCGAGGGGGCTAGCGGGCCTTACTGCCCCCAGGGGCTCGGCTCCTGCTCGACGTCGTCCGGGAGGGAGACGACCGCCGGGGCCCCGAACGCGAGGAACTCGAGCCCGTCTGGGCCGGCGGCGAACGACCTGCTCACCTCGGGCGCGACCCGAACCGCGTCCCACGGCCCGAGCTCGACGACCTCGTCGTCGAGCCGCGCCCGCCCGGAGCCGTCGACGACCACGTAGAGCTCCTCCTGGCGCTTGTGGCGGTGCCCGAACGGCTGGGCCGCGCCGGGCGCGAGCCGCTGCAGGCTGACCCCGCTCTCGCCGAGCCCCAGCTCGCCGGCCGCGAAGCGAGCCTCCATGTCGGGCGCGAAGCCGAACCTCGGCGCCGAGTCCTCGACCTCGCGCAGGTTCCTGATCGTGTAGTCGGCCATCGGGCGGCGCCAAATCTACATCCAGCGAATGTCTTGAACCGTGGCCGGGTATTTGGCGTATCTCGACGAAAGCGGCCGGATTCTCCGGTTGCGCAACCCTGGGGGTGCACATGCATTCAACATCGCGGGCCCGGCGGCAGGGCGGGTGGGCGAAGCCCTTGGTGGGCGCGCTCCTTGTGGTCGCCGCCGTGGCCATGGCGCTCGCCGTGCCGGCCAGCGCGAGCGGCGTCGGGCATTACGACAAGCGAAAGCTGGTCTCGGATCGGTCCGGGGCGGAGCTGATGGACCCAGACTTGGTCAACGCCTGGGGCCTCGCCTTCGGCCCGTCGACCCCGGCCTGGGTGGCGGACAACGGGACCGACAAGTCGACGCTCTACCAGGGCGGGCAGCCCGGGATGCCGGTGTCGAAGGTCCCGCTGACCGTTTCGATCCCCGGCGGTGCGCCGACCGGGCTGGTCTTCAACGGAAGCCAGAAATTCGCCATCAACGGCGGTCCGGCGCTCTTCATCTTCGACTCCGAGGCGGGCAGGATCACTGCCTGGAACCAATCCTCGGGCACTAATGCCAAGACCGTCGCGAAGGTCAACAACGCGATCTTCAAGGGCCTGGCGATCCTCGGCAACCGGATCTACGCCACCGACTTCCACCACAACCGGGTCGACGTCTGGAACGGCAGCTTCCAGCGGGTGAAGAAGCCGGGGGCATTCACGGACCCGAGGCTCCCCGAGCGCTACGCGCCGTTCGGGATCGACGTGGTCAAGGGGAACATCGTCGTCACCTACGCTCGGCAGGACAAGGACGCCGAGGATGACGTCGCGGGCCACGGCCACGGATTCGTCGACGTCTACAACCCGAACGGCAAGTTGCTGCGGCGGTTCGCCTCGCACGGGCCGCTCAACTCCCCATGGGGAGTCACACTCGCACCCTCGGGATTCGGGGCGGCGAGCGGCAGGCTCCTGATCGGCAACTTCGGCAACGGGAAGATCAACGTCTACAAGTGGGCGAACGGTCAGTTCGTCGGGGCGCTGCGGGGCCCCGGCAGCAAGCCGGTCCAGATCGACGGCCTCTGGGCCCTCGAGTTCGGGAACGGCACGATCGGCACCCACCGGACGCTGCTGTTCACGGCCGGGCCGGCCGACGAGGAGCACGGCCTGTTCGGCGCGCTCAACAAGGCCGGGTAGCGCGCAGCTAGAGCATCACGCCAACGGCGCCCGCGGCGAAGCCGCGGGCGCCGTACGGGCGTGCAAGACCGGTCGCGATAGCAGCGGGCGAGGCGAGCGGTGGGGATGAGGGGATCGCCGGCCCGGCCCGCCGGCGAGCCAGGCGCCGCCCCCGAGGACGGCGCCCAGCGCCGGTCTAGGTCACGAGGTCTTCCGCTCCAGGTCGGCGACCTCCTCGGCCTTGCGGTCGGCCTTCTCCTGGCTGCGCGAGAGTTCGTCCTTCTTCTCGCCCTTGCGCTCCTCCTCGATGCCCTCGCGGCGGGTCGAGGAGTCGCCCGTGATGTCGCCGGCGACCTGCTTGGCCTTGCCGGTGACCTTGTCGGTGAGTGAACCCATTGTTTTCCTCCTTCGATTGGTCCACTCTCCCTAGCCCGTTGACTCGCGAGTCAAACGTGGGTCTCATTGCCCTTGCCACACTCTGTTGGTGGACCTCGAACTGCTCGAACGCAGGCTCGCCGAGGCCGGCGAGCCGGCATACCGTGCCGACCAGGTCTGGGCCTGGGTGGCGCGGGGAGCGCGCTCTTACGCCGAGATGACGGATCTGCCGCTGGCGCTCCGCGACGGGCTCGGCGAGCTCGTCCCGCTCTCGACGCTCGACCTCGACCGCGAGGCGCGCGCCCGCGACGGCACGCGCAAGGCGCTCCTTCGCACCGCCGATTGTCATCCGCTCGAGGCGGTCCTGATGACCTACCGCGACGGCCGCCGATCGGTCTGCGTCTCGAGCCAGTCGGGCTGCCCGCTCACCTGCTCGTTCTGCGCGACCGGCTCGATGCGCTTCGGCCGCAACCTCACCGCCTCCGAGATCGTCGACCAGGTCCTCCACTTCCGGCGCTCGGGGCCGGTCAATAACTTGCGGGCGCCTGCGGCGCCCTCACACGCCAGTTTCGGGGCTAAGGCCCCTCAGATCACACATGCCGTCTTCATGGGGATGGGCGAGCCGCTGATGAACGTCGGGGCCGTGCTCGCCGCCTGCGAGCGGCTGCCGGCGATCGGCGTCGCCACCTCGCATACGACCGTCTCCACCGTCGGCTGGATCCCGGGCATCGAGCGGATGGCGCGCGAGGGCCCGGCGGTACGGCTGGCGCTCTCGCTGCACGCCGCCGAGGACGGGCTGCGATCGCAGCTGATGCCGGTGAACGAGCGCTACCCGCTGGCCGACGTGCTCGAGGCCTGCCGCGCCTGGCGACGGGCGCGGCGGCGTCGCGTCTTCATCGAGTACGTGATGCTGGCCGGGGTCAACGACCGCTACGAGCAGGCGGTCGCCCTTGCCGAGGCGCTCGTCCCGCGCGAGGCCTTCAAGGTCAACCTGATTCCCTACAACCCGACCGGCGGCGGCTTCGAGGGCTCCGGCCGGGCGGCGATCGATGCCTTCCGCGCCGCGCTCCGCGCGCGCGGGGTTCCGGCCACGGTCCGCCTCACCAGGGGCCGGGACATCGCCGCCGCCTGCGGACAGCTGGCGGCGGAACGGGCGGTGCCGCGCTCCGTTAAGCGATAGTTGTCCCCGATTCCTCCCTCGACAACCGGGTAGAGGACTCGGCATGATCGCCGTCGAGCTGCCACGCGACGAGGAGGCGCCGGCGCGGGCGCGGGCCGCGCTCGAGCCGCTGCGCGATTCGCTGCCGTCGCGGGACTTCGGCGACCTGCGACTCCTGGTGAGCGAGCTCGTGGTCGACGACCTCCGCGCCCAGCCCGACGCGACCGACCACGAGATCCAGCTCGAGGCCAGCCTGCACGACGACGTCCTGCGGGTCGAGATCGTCGAGGGGTGGATGTCGTGGGCATCGGTGGCGAGCCGCCCCGAGCCCGGTGAGCGGGGCTGGGGGATCTACCTGGCGGGCCTTCTCGCCGATCGCTGGGGGGTGGACCCCGACGGCGAGGGCGCGCGGCTCTGGCTCGAGAAGCGGGTCTCCTAGGAGCGCGAGCTCAGTCCGGATCGAGCACCGCGGCGCGCGCCTCCGCGACGGTCGCGAAGACGGGAATCGTCCGGTCGACCGCGGTCAGGGTCAGTAGCTTGCGGACCGGGCCGTCGGGGGCGACGAAGGCGACGTTGGCCTCGCCGTTCTGGAGCGGCTTCGCCCCCTGGAGCAGGGTCGCGAGGCCGACCGAGTCGACGAACCGGCAGTCGGAGAGGTCGACGACCAAGGCGCGATCGGCATCCCCGGCGGCGCGGCTCAGCGGCTCCTCGAGCCCGCTCGCGGTCGCCAGCTCGAGGACACCGTGGACGACGACCACCCGGAGCCCGTCGCTTACCTCCTCCACGAGCTCGAGCTTCGGCGACCGGCCGCCAGGCGTCTCGGAGTGCGCGCTCACGCCGCGCTTCCCCTACCCGGTCACCGGAATTCGATGCTCTCGATGACCTGCGGCTCGCGGGGCCGGTCGCGGTTGTCGCTCGGGGTCTGCGAGATCGCGTCGACGGCATCCATTCCGGCGCTGACCTCGCCGAAGACCGTGTGCTTGCCGTCGAGCCACGGCGCCTCCTCGGTGGTGACGATGAAGAACTGCGAGCCGTTGGTGTTGGGCCCGGCGTTGGCCATCGCCAGCGCCCCTCGGACCACCTTGTGGTCGTTGATCTCGTCCTCGAACGTGTAGCCGGGGCCGCCCCGCCCGGTGCCCTCGGGACAGCCGCCCTGGATCATGAAGTCGGGGATCACGCGATGGAAGACGAGGCCGTCGTAGAACCCGTCCTCGGCGAGCTTGCGGAAGTTGGCGACGGTCTTCGGCGCGTCGTCGTCGAAGAGCTCGACGCTCACCGCGCCGGCGGTGGTATGGAGGGTCGCCGAAGACATCTCGAGGGACTGTACGGGAGCGCTTGAGCGCTTGACCGCTGGGGTAGCTTCTGGGTGTGGAGGGGAGTGGGCCGTCACCGCTCAAGCCGTGGCATCTGCCCATCGCGGTCGTCGGGATCGCGGTGCCGATCGTCGCCGCGACGATGTTCGGCGGGCCGCCGGCCGGACTTGGGGCGGCGTTCGTGGTGGCGGCGACGATCGTCTTCCTCGCGGTCCGGGCGACGCCGCGCGAGCCGATCGAGGTCGCGCGCGGCGACGGCGATCGCCCGCGTCTGCTGGTGATCGCCTGCACCGCGCTCGACGAGCCGTTCGCGGTCGCCTCGATCGCGGCCGCCGTCGCCGAGCTCCCCGACGGCGCGGCGTCGGCGACCGACCTCCTGGTCGTCGCCCCCGCCGCCGGCAGCCGCCTCGCGCACTGGCTCTCCGACCTCGGCAGGGCGCGGCTCGAGGCCCAGGAACTGCTCGCCGTGTCGCTCGCCGGGCTCGCGGCGGGCGGTCTCGACGCCCGCGGGCGGGTCGGCGATCCCGACCCCGTCGTCGCCACCGAGGATGCGCTGCGGACCTTTCCCGCCGACGGGGTGGTCTTCGTCGGCGAGGTCGAGGACGATCGCGTCGCCGGCGCCGCCGCCGACGTCCGCGACCGGCTCGCGATTCCGGTTCGCCACCTCGCCCTCGGCGCGGCGCCCGTCGCCTGAGCCGCGACGCCAGCGCTACGTCGCGACCAGCGCCAGGAGGCCACCGAGCAACGAGGCGCCGATGACGAGCCAGGTGATGTAGTCCGCGATCTGGCCGGTGTGAAGGTCGCGGATCCATTCCACCCCCCCGGCCAGCGCCCGGACGGCCGGGCCGCGCCGCCGGCGCCGCAGCCCGAGCGAGGCGACTGCGATCGCGCCGAGCAC
>JBKPNB010000327.1:0-8243 GCA_046732395.1 Actinomycetota bacterium
ATGCGGCTGCCCGCGCCGCCCGCGCTTCCAGCCGGGGGGCCGCGGTGAGCGCGCTCCTCGCCGGCACCCTCGCCCGCGGCGGGCGTCTCGAGCCCGGCTGGGTCGAGGTCGACGGCGGGCTGATCGCCGCCGCCGCCGTCGGCGATCCACCCCGCGCCCCCGACGAGACGCTCGCCGGCATCATCGCGCCCGGCCTCTGCGACCTCCAGGTGAACGGCGCCGGCGGCCATGAGGTCTCCGACGGCCCGGCGGCGCTCGACGCGATCGATCGCCTCGAGCTTCGCGCCGGCGTCATCGGCTACCTGCCGACGCTGGTCAGCCCCGACGACGAAACCGCCGAGCGCACGCTGCCCGAGCTCGAGGAGCGAACCGTCGACCCCGCCTCGCCGGTCCGCGGCGTCCACCTGGAAGGACCGTTTCTCAGCCCGGACCACGCCGGAATGCACCCTCGCCCGCGGCTGCGGGTCCCGGCCGCGGGCGTCCCGCCCTGGCTCGACTCGCCGGCCGTCCGGGTGGTGACGATCGCCCCCGAGCTTCGCGGCTCGCTCGAGCTCATCGCCCGCCTCACGGCGCGGGGCGTCGTCGTCTCGCTCGGGCACTCCGGCGCGGACGCGGCGACCGCGCGAGCGGCGATCGACGCCGGCGCGACCATGGTCACCCACATCTTCGACGCGATGGCGCCGTTCGCGCATCGGGCGCCAGGGCTCGCCGGGGTAGCGCTCGTCGACGCGCGGGTCCGGGTGAGCGTCATCGCCGACGGCGTCCACGTCGACCCGGTCGCGCTCGAGCTGGTGCGGCGGGCCGCGGGCCGACGCGTCGTCCTGGTCACCGACGCGACCCCGGCCGCGGCCGCTCCGCCGGGCCGCTACCGGATGGCCGGCGTGGAGATCGAGCCCGATCCCACCGGTGGCGCCAGGACGCCCGCCGGCAGCCTCGCCGGCAGCACCCTCACCCTCGACGCGGCGGTCCGCAATTGGGCGGCGATGACGCGAGCCACGTTGGCCGAGGCGATCGCCGCCGCGGGCGAATCGCCGGCCGCGGCGGTCGGCCTCCCCGCGCCCCTCGCGGCGGGCTCGCCCGCGGACCTGATCGTCCTCGACGAGTCGGGGAACGTCGAGCGGACCATGCTCGGAGGCCGGTGGGCGTAGGAGCGATCGGTGGTGGCCGGACGTTCGTCGCTCGACCGATGCTCTGCTGGCTCAGCCCGTCAGCAACCGCGCGAGCTCGTCGAGGCAGCCGTTCCAGCCCCAGTCCTGGGCGTCGCGGCGCTCGGCGGCCGAGATCCCGCTGTTGACCAGGAGCACCCTCGTCGACCCCTCCGATTCCGAGAAGGAGAGCTCGATCAGCTGCTCATTGGAGGGATCGTCGTTAAAGCTCCACTTCATCGCCAGCCGGCGCGGCCGGTCGATCAGGGTGTATTCGCCCCACCCCTCGGCCTCCGTGCCATCGGGCCTCCGCATCACCACCCGCACCTTCCCGCCGACCCGGAGATCGACCCTGGCCTCCGGCGTGCCCCAGTCGGGGGCGGGGTGGAACCAGCGCCTCATCACCTCCGGGCTGGTCCAGGCGTCGAAGACGTCCTCGGCCGGGGCGGCGAAGCTCCGCTCGATACGCACCACGTGTCCGGTGTCCTCTGTCACCGCCGCTCCCTCCGTCCTCCGGGTCTCGCCGACGACGTCGAAGAGGCGCTCCGGCGCCGCCGCTGGCCTTTCTATCCGATCCGAAGCCTCGGCGAGCGCCTGCTGGAGGCTCACGCGTCGACACCGCGCACGCGGAACCGGCGCCACCGCGCGTCGATGCCCTGCCCGCTGAGCGAGCGACTGCGACCGTCGCGAATCGGCAACATCGTCCAGATCCCGATCCCGATGCGTGCGCGTTCGGGGACCAGGGTGCCGTGGGCCTCGTACACGGTGTGGCCGTCGACGCGCCAGGTCGCGGTCGATCGGCTCCGGTCGAGGGTGACCTCGCACGCGCGAAGCCGGCTGAAGTCGTCGTCGAAGTCCTCGTAGGGCGACTCGACCACGTGGTAGAACGGCTCGCCGGCTCCGCCGCCGCCGAGGCCGAGCTGCTCGTGCAGGGCGAGGACTCGCGTGGAGGTGCCGCAGACGGCGAACACGCGCTGGCTCGCGGCGAGGTCGAAGACGTGGAAGGCGGCCATTCCCCGGCGGTAGTCCTCCGGGTCACCGCCGATGTTTTCGACCGCGAGATCGACGCCGAACGTCGCCGGGCGATCCGGCCGCAGCGCGAACTCGCGGGTCGCGAAGGTGAGGTACTTGGGGCTGTCGGCGGCCTGAAATCTGTCGTGCGACAGCGAGAAGCGCGGAATCCTCACCCGCAGCTCGCCCTCGCCGACGGTCAGCTCCGCATTGGGGTCGAGCGGAACGTGCTCATCGCCCGTCGGGAGCGGCAGGCGCGCCGAGACCCAACGTGAGGCGTCGAGCTCCGGCCCCTCGAGCTCGTCGTACGTGACGAAGCCGTCGTCGAGTTCGTGTCCATGGCCAGGCATTGCCTCCTCCTCAGGTGGTTGGGCGCTCATCCTGGCGACGAACGGGCCGGCGAAAGATCGACATCGCCGCGACACCTCGCTGCCCGAGGCGCGAGCTCTGCGGGCGGCTTCAGACGGCCGCGATGCCCTCGTCCTGGAGCCAGGAGACGGTGGCCGCGAGGCCGGTCGCATAGTCGGTGTGTGGTTCCCAGTTGAGGAGCTCTCGCGCCTTGCGGTTGCTGAAGTCCTGATCCCTACCCATCACGTGCACGGCTTGGCGCGACAACAGGGGCCGGGTGGTGAGCCCGGTGGGCTTGAGCAACAGGCGGTAGGCGTGCTCGAGGGAGAAGGCGGTTCCGCTCGCAAACCAATAAGGCAGGCTCCACCGGACCTGCGAGTAGCCGAGGCCCTCGGCCAAGCCGTCCGTGAACTCCTTCCATGTGATGTCGAGGCCGTCGGTGGCGTTGAAGGCCTGGCCACGCGCGGCCTCGTGGTGGAGCGTGAGGACCGCGGCGTCCATCAGGTTGTCGATGTAGCACAGCCCCGCGATCGCCCGACCGCCGCCGACCAGGACCATGTTGCCGTCACGGATCGCTCGGGCAATCGCCCCGATGACATCCACCGAACCGGGCCCATAGACGGTCGCCGGGCGGATGATGACGGCGTCCAACCCGTGCGCCTTCTCGAAGGCGCGGACCTCAGCCTCCGCATCCAGCTTCGTTTGCGCATACCAATTTCGGAACCGTGTGCCGACGTGAGTTTCGTCGATCGCTGCGCTCCCCGGATAGCCGTAGATATCCGTGCTGCTGAAGTGAATGAAGCGCCGTACACGGGCATCGACGGACGCGCTGAGGAGGTTGCGCGTACCCTCGACGTTGACGCGCGCGATCTCCCTTGGAGCGGCCCAGTCCGATACGAGCGCGCCGCAATGGAACACGTAACGGCAGCCCTCGGTGGCGCGAGCGAGCGAAGCCGCGCTCGTAAGGTCCCCGGTGGCGATCTCGACATCGAGCTCGTCGAGGAGCCCCGTGTCGCTGCTCGCCCGAACGAGGCAGCGCACCTGATAGCCCTCCTTCGTCAACCGCCGTGCCAGGTGCCCGCCGATGAATCCGCTCGCGCCCGTGACCAGGCAGACGTCATCAAGCGACGGATCGACCGGCCTGCCGCGAACCGGCGCACCGTCCACCGCCGAACCGTCGTGCGCGGCACGGCGGCCGAGCGTCGCGGTGGCGATGTCGCGGACGACGGCCCAGTTCCTACCCGCCGTGTGGCAGTCGGCAAGCACAGCGTCGAGCGCGGCGAGGAAGCTGCGTGCCTCGGGCTCGGAGAGCGTCAGTGGCGGCAGCAGCTTGATCACGTCGTTTTTGCCGGCCGCCATGGTGATCACGCCATGGTCGCGATGCAGAGGAATTACGACCAGCTGAGGAAAGAGTCCCTCACTCGCCATGCGGATCAAGCGGCAGCTCAGGCCAGCGATCGGGGAGCTCGGCGGCTGCAGCTCGATCCCGATCATGAGCCCGCTCCCGCGCACCTCCTTGACCATGTCGTGGCGCTGCTGAAGCTCGGCGAGCCCATCGAACAGCAGGGTGCTCAAGCGCGCGGTGTGCTCGAGCAGGCGATCGCGTTCGATGATCCTCAACGTGGCAACGCCGGCTGCCATCGACAGGCGATTGCGGCCGAAGGTCGACTGGTGAAGATAGGAGCGCTCGAGGGCTCCCACCGCCTTCTGGTAGATCTCGCGGCGGGTGACCATCGCGGCGACCGGCATGTAGCCGCCGCTGAGCGCCTTACCGACGAGGACGACGTCGGGCTCGAGGCCCCAGTGCTCGAGCGCGAACCACCTGCCGGTACGTCCGAGCCCGGTCTGGATCTCGTCGATGACGAGCAGCGTGCCGTAGCGCCGACATAGCTCCTGCGCCGCTTGCAGATATCCCGGCGGCGGGAGCGTCACCATGCGCCCTTGAATCGGCTCGAGGACGAAGGCGGCGACATCTTTCGCGCGCAGTTCCGCCTCCAGCCGCGGGAGGTCGCCGAACGGAACGCGATCGCAGCCCGGCACCAGCGGCCCGAAACCTTCCTTGAAGAAGTCGTCCCCGACCAGCGAGAGCGGCCCCAGCGTCACGCCGTGAAAGCCGCTGTCACAAGAGATCAATCGGGGACGACCGGTCGCCGCGCGGGCGAACTTCATCGCCGAGTCCACGGCCTCGGCGCCCGTGCTCGTGAAGAACGCGGCGTCGAGCCCACGGGGCAACCGCCGGGACAGCGCCTCGGCGAGCATGCCGGCCAACGCCGAATAATGAAGCTGCACCCCGTCCACGAGGTCCGCGTCGAGCGTCGCCCGCAGGACATCGCGCACGTCGGGGTGACCATGACCCAGGCTGGCGAAGCCCTCGCCCGTATGGAAGTCGAGGTATGCGCGACCCATGGCGTCGTAGAGATAGGAGCCCCGGGCCGACCGGTAGTCCTTGTCGAAACCCAGGATCCGCAAAACGTCGACGAGCGACGGGTCGAGATGGCGCCCGGCCAACTCCAAGGTCTCGCCCGCGCGCGATACGGCGTCTGTGACCACGCCGAGGGCATCGACGACGTGATCGAGGCGAGGGTCGGCCTTCATAGGCTTAGAGGGAACTTTCTGAGAGCGGACGACGGGTCTCGAACCCGCAACCTTCGGGCACTCTGCGCCGGGATGGTCTCGCAGGGCTGCCGACTGGTCGTGAAGCTGCTCGGCCGCTACCCGCATGGCAGGCGCTCCCGGAAAACTACCCCCTTTGCGCTAGCGCCTTCCGATGCGCCCGGCCCATTTTCGGGTGATTTCGCGTTGGGGACGCCATCGAGGTATATGGTCGCCACCGAGGCATGGAGGGCAGCGTTGTCCCGCTGCCGAGCCAGTAGAGGAGAGGGAGGAAGATGGACGTTTCCTTTTTGGGCGGGAGGGGCCGCAGGCTGGTGCTCTTCTTCGCTGCCGTCGCGATCCTGGCGCTGGTTGGGGCGGGACGGGCCTCGGCGGCGACCCTGAACGTCTGTCCGAGCGGCTGCCCGTACGCCCAGATCGCGCCCGCGCTCGCTGACGCCAAGAGCGGCGACACGATCAAGGTCGGCCCGGGCACGTATGCCGGCGGCCTCACGATCGACGCCAGCGTCAAGCTCGCCGGGGCGGGGCCCGGCTCGACCATCATCAGCGGCGGTGGGCCGGTGCTGACGATCGGCGAGTTCGGCGCAGCGACCGAGCCGACCGTCTCCATCGAGGGGGTGAGGATCACGGGCGGCGTCACGCGGACGAGCCCGGAGTCGACGCCGTTCACCGGGCAGGAGGGCGTGTTCGCGGCCGGCGGCGGCGTTGAGATGCCGCCGAACGCCGACTTCAGCGGCGGCGCGACGGTCACGATTAGGAACAGCGTCATCACCGGCAACCGCGTCGCTCCCACCGACACGGTGCCCGCCGGTCCACCGTGTCCGAGTGGACCCTGCCCGTTCGCGTTCGCCGGTGGCGGTGGTATCGACAGCTGGGGCACGCTGACGCTGGCGAACACGACCGTCAGCAACAACCGCGTCGGCTCGGCCTCCGGCCTGTCCACGCTCGCCAGCGACGCCGACGGCGGCGCGATCATCAACCGACTGGGCCGGCTCACGATCAGACACTCCGTCATTCACGGCAACCAGGCGAGTGCAACCGGTCCCAACGCGCGGTTCGCCGAGGCCGGAGCGATCTTCATGTTCGGCCCCCGGATGACCGTCAGCAACAGCTCGGTGACCGACAACAGCGCAGCCCTGGCGGCGTCGCTCCCGAACAGCGTCGAGCTCCTGGCCAACGGCGGCGGGTTCCACATCACCAGCGACGTCTCCGTCGCCAAGATCACCAACACGACGGTCTCGGGCAATTCCGTCACCATGACGAACACCGTCGGCGACACCGAAGCGTTCTCCGGCGGCATCCACGTCGACCTCGACGTGGACTTCAAGCTCCGCAACAGCGTCGTCGCCGACAACAGCGTGACGTCGGAGACGCTCGGAGGCTCGTCGGACGACGCCGAGGGCGACTCGGGGGCCGGCGAGCTACTCGGCAAGATCAGCAACACGCACTTCACCGGAAACAACGTCAGCGTGAGCTCGGCGGGCGGGGACGCGACGGCCTTCGCGGGCGCCTTCCTCGACTTCGGGTCGATCACGCACGGCGTCGTTAGCGACAACCACGTCCACGCCGCAAGCGCGCATGGCAGCGTGTTGGCGGCGGGCGGGGGGGCCGTCGTCGCCGAGCACCGGCTGACACTCCGCAACACGGCGGTGAGCGGAAACACGGTCGATGCCAACGCGACGAGCGGCAGGGTTCGAGGTGGCGGCATCTTCGACGCCCACATTCCACATGGGCCGCCGGGCGCACCGCTCACCCTCGTGAACAGCAGCGTCACCGGCAACACGCTGACCGGAAGCCCCGGACTCATCGTTCGGGGTGGGGGCATCTTCATCCGCCACCACTCCCTGACGCTGACGCACACCGTCATCGCGAACAACTCGCCCGACCAGTGCTTCGACTGCTGAACGACCAGACATCTCGAACAGCGTCGAATTCCGCAATGGCATCGCACGATGACCACGACGGGATCACGAATCAGTAGGCGCCGAGGGCCTGGTTTGAGCGACAGCCTCCGCGCGTTCCGAGAGGCATCCGCATTTAGAGGGTTCTTCTAAGCGGCCGACGGATCTCGAACGCGCGACCTTCGGCTTGGGAATGCGTCGTCTGCAGGGCCTGTCAGCTCTGTCACCTCATACGACGTGCTCTGAGTTCAGCTGAGCTCAGGTCAGAATTGGGCAGTTCGGGACATGGTTCGGGACTGTGGTGGGGACTCGTCGGCCACGGCTCAGCCCCGGTTGTGGTTGACGACCTCGACGTTGTGCCCGTCCGGGTCGAGCACGAACGCGCCGTAATACCCCGGGTGGTAGACCGCGCGCTCGCCCGGCGCGCCGTGGTCCTCGTAGCCCGCCGCGAGCGCGGCGGCATGGAACGCGCGCACCGTGGCGTCCTCGCGCGCGGGGAACGCGAGGTGGACGTGCTCCGTCAGCGGCCGCTCGTCCCGGACGAGCGAGAAGCTGTAGTCCGGGCCGGACAGCTGCACGCGGCCGGGCTCGTCGTGCGCCAGGCGGAGCCCGGCGTGCGGGGCGATCGTCGTGTAGAAGCGCCGGGAGGCCTGCAGGTTGCGGACGCGGATCCACAGGTGGTCGACGCGGCCGTCGGGCACGGCGTGCTCGCGTTCGCCGTGGACCGCCTCGACGCTGTTGCCGTCGGGGTCGAGCAGGAACCCGCCGTAGTACGTCGGGCCGTACTGCGTGCGCGGCCCTGGCGCGCCGTCGTCGCGGTACCCCGCGTCGACGCCCGCCTGCCAGAACGCCTCGACCTGCGCGCGGTCGCGGGCACGGAAGCCGACGTGGAGGCCGTAGGTGACCGGGTGCTCGCGGTCCGTCGGCCCGATATCCCAGTCGTCCCACTCGACCAGATCGGCGTCCGCATGGCTGGGCTCGAGGCCCAGGACGCTCAGGACGGTGCGGTAGAAGCGCTCGGAGGCCGCGAGGTCCGAGACGGCGATGCCGACGTGGTCGAACACCCGGCCGAGGCTACCGTTGCAGGCATGCTCGATGTACGGAGGCCGGGTCCGCGCCTCCTGCGGTCCATCGACACCACACGCGTTCCGTGATCGTCGAGGCAGTCGCGGACGCATCAGACCGGCTAGGACCTTTGCGGACAGCGTGCCAAGGTACGAATCGA
>JBKPNB010000328.1:0-2986 GCA_046732395.1 Actinomycetota bacterium
GTGGAGGACGCGGTCGCGCAGCTCCGGGTCGGCGGTCGCCGCCCGGAGCGTCTCGGTGACCAGCTCGAGCGCGCGTTCGCTCACCGAACGGCCGGCGTCGCGGGCGCCGGCGCGGGCGGCCTCGACCAGCGCCGCCGTCGCCTCACGATCCCTGTCCGCGGCGGCTCGCCAGCCGGCAGCGTCGGCGTCCTCGCCCTCGAGCGCCCGCCGCTGCGCCTCCTCGAGCCGGCGACTTGACTCGACGAACTCCTCGACCGCCCCCGGGGCGGTGAGCGCCGCCCGGTTGATCAGCCAGGCGGCCGCGGTCGGCCGTCGCAGCTTCTTGATCCGGTCGGCCTCGTCGCTATCGCCGGCCGCGCGCAGCTCGCGGGCGAGCGCGTCGCGCCCGGCGACGAAGCCGTCGGGATGCTCGCGGTAGAGCTCGTCCAGACTTGTGCGGTCGACGGCGATCGGGCCGAGGCGAGTGGCCTAGGCGAACCGGACGGCGGCCCGGGCCCGGGCCTTCGCCGCCTCGACCTCGCGATCCCTCGGCGGCGCCTTGGTCACGAGCGCATCGAGGAGCTCCGCGGTCGCCGCCGCGACCGCGTCGACCGCGCGGACGAACGCCTCCTCATTGGCCTTCGACGGCTTCGCGAACCCGCTCACCTTCCTCACGTACTGCTCGGCGGCGGCCCGGACCTCCTCCTCGGTGGCGGGGGGATCGAAGTTGTAGAGCTGGTGGATGTTTCGGCACATGGACTGAGCGTACCCACCTCGCGCCGCCGATCGGAGGCGGGCCCGCCTCAGGCGACCGAGAGGCAGACGGCCGTGGCGTCGTCGGACAGCTCGCCGCCCGAGGCCGCGAGGACGGCCGTGTGGACCGCCCTCACCGTATCGGCGGCCGTGCGGCGCTCCGACCGCAAAGCCGCCTCGATGACGCCATCCAGCCCGAGGCCCGCCTTCCCCTTGCCGCATTCGACCACGCCGTCGGAGACCATCAGCAGCCGGTCGCCGGCGCGGAGCGACAGCGTGCACTCGCTCGGTCTCGGGGCGGCGCGGCCGCCGAGTCCGCGCCCCGCCGGCGCCTCGAGCTGGCGCGCCTCCCCGTCGTTGCGGATGAGGACCGGAGCGAAATGGCCGCAATTGGCAACGATCAACTCGCTCGAAGTCGGGTCCCAGCGGGCGAGGACGGCGGTCATCTCGGCGCGTGGGCCCGGCATCTCCTTGAGGGTCCGATGCATGAGCATCAGCGCCTGGGTGATCGTGCCATCGCTTCGCCGGCTCGCCCGCAGCGCGCCGAGCGCGACCGCACTCGATGCCGTCGCCCTCGTCCCGCCACCGAGCCCATTCGCCAGCGCCAGCCAGACCCCGTCGAGGTTTTCGACGACGTCGAACCAGTCACCGGCCACCTCGTAGCTCGGCAGCACGTTCCCTGCCACCTCGCCCCCGGTGATCCTCGCGATTCGCGGCGGGAGGAGGCTCTGCTGCATCTCCGCCGCGGCCTTCGGCCGCTTTCGGCGCTGGGCGCGGGCGAACGCGTCGGTGTACTTGTCGGCGAGGACGATCGCGGCGGCCGCCTGCCGGGCGAGGTCGTCCAGCGATCGCCGCGGGCGCCCGAGCGCCAGCAGCGCCCCGAGCGCCCGGCCCCGCAGCCAGAGCGGGATCACCTCGACCCCCGGGTAGGCGGCGAGCCTTTGGCGAAGCGCGGCGAGGCCGTCGGGGTCAAGCTCGGGACCGACCGCGAGCGGCGCCTTCAGGCGCTCGGGCAGCCGCTGCGGACCGGCGATCCGGAGCAGGTGGGACCCGTCGATGTCGAGGACGTAGAGGGCGAGGGCGACGTGCGCAAGCCGCTGCGCCTCGGCGACGAGTTGGTCGGGGAGCACGAACGGGGCGACCGTGTCGAGGACGTTGATCGCCTCGAGCGGGACGGGGCGCTCCCGACCCAGCCGTCCCGGGGGGCTCAGCTCCGGGGCCCCTCCGCGCTCCGCCCGCGGCTCCTCGGCAACCGCCGCCTCGAGCGCCGCGCGGTCCGGAAAGTGCCGGTAGACGGTCGAGCGCGAGACGCCGGCCGCGGCCGCGACGTCGGACAGGGTGGTGCCCGCCGCCCCTGCCAGCAGGCTCCGCGCCGCGTCGACGATGCGCTCCCGGTTTCGCCGCGCGTCGGCGCGGGTCGGCCCAGGTCCGCGGCCACTGCGTCGTGAGCTATCCGCCACAACCTGTCCCGGAAGCGTGTCGCGTTTGTGCGCCGAGCATGTTTGTCGCCAATCGGACCGGGCATAGCGTAGAAGCGAGGGGCCCCGAGGGCGCGGTACGCGCAGGAGGAAGAGACAGATGAATGGGTCAGGAGCCGTCGGTGAGCGGGGGGCGCCAAATTCGACACCTGTCGCCGACGAGAAGTCGCTCTCGGAGCTGGTTCAACAGCTCTCCGACCAGACGACGACGCTCGCCCGCAAGGAGGTCGAGCTGGCGAAGGCCGAGATGGCGATCAAGGCGAAGCGGATCGGGGTCGGCGCCGGCGCGTTCGGCGCCGCGGGGCTGGTCGGTCTGTTCGCGCTCGGCGCGCTTACCGCGACATTGATCCTGGCGCTGGCGACCGCGATGTCCGGATGGCTGGCGGCCCTGATCGTGACGGCGCTCTACGGGGCGGTCGCCGGCGTCCTGGCGCTGGTCGGCCGGCAGCGGGTGGAGGCCGGGACCCCGCCGGTGCCGGAGCGGGCGATCGAGAGCTCGAAGCAGGATGTCGAGACCGCCAAGGAGCGGGCAAAGGAGGCGCGCGGGTGATGGCGAGCGAGCGGAGCACCTCCGAGGAGAGCAAGTCGCCGGACGAGATCCAGGCGGAGATCGAGGCGACCCGCGAGGACCTCGGCGACACCGTCGGTGCGATCGCGGACAAGGCCGACGTCAAGAAACAGGCGAAGCGGAAGGTCGAAGAGACGAAGGCCAAGGCATCGGCCAAGAAGGACGAGATCAAGGACAAGGCGACGAGCAAGGCCCAGGAGGCTTCGAC
>JBKPNB010000329.1:0-14293 GCA_046732395.1 Actinomycetota bacterium
GCCGCCCCCAGCCCGGCCGGCCCGCCGCCGACGATCGCGACGTCGGCTCTCTCCCGCGGGATTGCCCCCGGGCCCGCGGAGCTCACCGCGGCTCCTCGGTCAGCTCCGCCACCCGGCGGTCGCCGTGCTCGGCGAGCACCGCCGGCACGTGTGCGCCGCAGAAAAACCCCTGACAGCGTCCCATCAGCGCCCGGGTGCGCCGCCGCAACCCGTCGAGGTCGACCGGCGGGATCGGGCTACGCGCGGCATCGCGAATCTCCCCCCGGCTCACCCGCTCGCAGAAGCAGACGATTCGCCCGTACTCGGGGTCGGCGGCGATCCGCTCGGCGTCCCGATGTGGCCGCACACCGGCCTCGCCGATGTACGGCATCCGCAGCGGCGGAAGCCCCGGCGGGCGCTCGCGAAGCTCGAGGCCCGCGCGGTCGAGCTCGCCGCGCAGATGCTCGGCGATCGCCAGCGACGCGGTCAGGCCGGTGGAGCGGATCCCGCCCGCCCACGCGTAGCCGCGATGTCCGTCGACCCCGATCTGATAGTCGGCGTGCTCGGTCGCCGCCCGCAGCCCGACGTAGACCGCGGTCACCTCGTGGCCGGCGAGCTCCGGGACGATCCGCCGCCCGAGCGGCTCCAGATATGCGAGCCCCTCGGCGGTCGACGCGGTGTCGTCCTTGCGCTCGACGTCGACGGCGGTCGGGCCCAGCATGATGTTCCCGAACACGGTCGGTGCGACCAGCACCCCCTTCGTCGCCGCCGTCGGCACGGGCAGCAGCACGTGGCGGACGAGCGGCCGAGCGAGCTTGTCGAAGACGATCAGCTCGCCGCGCCGCGGCGTCACGGTGAACCCGTCGTGGCCGGCCATCCGGTGGACCTCGTCCGATCGGAGGCCCGCCGCGTTGACCACCCAGCGGGCGGCGAGCTCCCCCCGGGATGTGCGCACGGTCCAGCCGCCCTCGAGCCGGTCGAGGCCGACCACCGGCTCGGAGCGCCGCAGCTCGACGCCGGCGAGGACGGCCTGCGTCGCGTAGGCGAGCGGCGGCGTGAACGGGCAGACGATGTGCTCGTCCGGGATCTCGAGCGCCCCGACCGCCCCCGCGCCGAGGTGCGGCTCGAGGCGGTAGAGCTCGTCGCGGCCGATCTCGCGCACGCGCTCGTAACCGCAGCTTCGCGCGTTCTTCATGATCGCCTCGAATCGATCCCGCTGCTCGTCGTCCCAGGCGACGAGCAGAGCGCCGGTCCGCTCCACCGGCACGCCGACCTCGTCGGCATAGGCCATCAGCAGGTCGCGGCCGCGGGCCACCAGCCGCGCCTCCAGCGTTCCCGGCTTGGCGTCGAACCCGGTGTGGAGGATCGCCGTGTTCGCCTTGCTCGTGCCGGCCCCGACGTCGCGCCCGCCCTCGATCAGGACGACGCTGAGCTCGAACCGGGCGAGCTCGCGCGCGGTCGCGGCGCCGACGTCGCCGGCGCCGACGATCGCGACGTCGTAGGGGCCGGACGCCGACGCCGCTGCAGTCCTAGAGCTCGGCGGCCCGCTCAACGAACTCGCGCCACTCGGCGTGCTCGCGCTCGCGCCACGCGTCGTCGCGCTCGGGCTCGGTCCGCTCGCCGACCGGGATCCGCTCTGCGATCTCGGCCGTCGAGCCCCAGATCCCGGCCCCGACCGCAGCCAGCGCGGCGGCGCCGGCGACGGTGGCGTCGACCGCCCCGCGCTGGACCGGCACCCCGGCCGCGTCCGCCTGAAGCTGGAGCAGCGTCGGATCGCGGGTCAGGCCGCCATCGACGCGCAGCACCTCGACGGGCACCGTCTCGCGGACGACGCCGACGACGTCGGCGACGCGCCAGGCGATTCCCTCGAGCGCCGCGCGGGCGATGTGCGCCGGTCGCGTCCCCGAGGTCATCCCCCCGAACACCGCCCGCGCCTCGGACTTCCACCACGGAGCGCCGACACCCGCGAGCGCGGGGAGCACCCGGACTCCCCCTGCGTCATCGACGTTCGCCGCCAGCGCGGCGAGCGCCGGCGGGTCGGCCGCCAGCCCGAGGTCGCGGGAGAGCCACTCGAGGAGCGCCCCGGCGGTGAACACCCCACCGTCGATCGCCCACTCCACCGCCCCGTTCACCCGCCAGGCGACGGTCGGCAGGAGCCCGCCCTCGGGCTCCGGTCGCTCGCGGCCGGCGTGGGCGAGCACGAAGACTCCGGTTCCGTAGGTCGCCTTCACAAGCCCCGGCTCGACGCAGCCGGCCCCGGCGAGCGCCGCCTGCTGGTCGACGAAGCGGGCGCGCAGCGGAAGCTCGACCGACCACGAGTCGTGGCGCAGGGTGCCGAGGTCGCCGGCGGTGTCCATGATCCGCGGCAGCGGCCCGAGCGGGACGCCGAAGATGTCGAGCAGCTCCGGATCCCATTCCGGCGCCCCGAGCTGGGTCCGCGACGCCGTCGACGAGTCGGTGGCGAAGCCGGCGCCGAGCCGATCGCAGAGGAACGAGTCGACGGTGCCGAGCCGCGCCGTCCCGGCCTCGACCGCCTTCGCCACCGCGTCGTCGTGCTCGAGCAGCCAGGCGAGCTTGCCGGCCGAGAAGTAGGGGTCGAGCGGCATCCCGCTCCGGCGCCTGATCTCCTCGGCGCGCCCCTCCGCGGTGAGCCGGTCGAGGACCTCCTGCGAGCGCTTGTCCTGCCAGGTGACGACCGGGGTCAGCGCCCGGCCGCTTTCCGCGTCCCAGGCGAGCACCGACTCCCCCTGGTGGTCGAGTCCACACGCGTCGACCTCGGCGCCATCGGCGAGCAGCTCGGCGACCGCCCCGACCACCGCCTCGACGATCGCCTCGGGGTCCTGCTCGACCCAGCCCGGCCTAGGGTGGCTGAGCGGCTTCTCGCGGCGCGCCTCCTTGGTCGGGCGCAAGTCCTCGTCGAAGAGGACGGCCTTGACGGCCGACGTTCCCTCGTCGATTCCGAGCAACGTGGTCATCGTCCGGCTCCTTCCCAGGCGCGCCACGCGGGATCCGGCAGCAACGTTGCAGCGTGCCGAAAAAGCCCTTGACAGACCTCGGGCCGCGGGCGTATGGTCGCGCCATCCATAGGTCGGATCATCACACCATTCTCGTGATGTGGCTGCCAACCCGACTCGGAAGAGGAGGTACGACGTGGCGGACGTGACGGAGCCAGGGCGCGCGCAGCCGCCGGCCGGGGAGGGCGCCCCGGGAACCGGCGAGCCGATGGGGGCCGACGAGCAGCGGCTCGCCGACCTCGGCTACAAGCAGGAGCTCTTCCGCGGCTGGTCCGCGTTCACAAACTTCGCGATCTCGTTCACGATCATCTCCGTCCTCGCCGGCTGCTTCACCGCCTTCGCCTTCGCCTGGCAGAACGGCGGCCCGATCGCGGTCTCGATCGGCTGGCCCGTCCTCTGCTTCTTCGTCCTCATGGTGGGCTTCTCGATGGCCGAGCTGACGTCGAAGTACCCGACCGCGGGGGGCCCCTACTGGTGGGCGCACGACCTCGGTGGCAAGGGCTGGAGCTGGATGACCGGCTGGTTCAACATCATGGGCCTGATCGGGATCGTCTCCTCGGTCGCCTACGGCGCCGCGACCTTCCTCAACATCCTGCTCGGCCTCTACGGCCTCAACGTCCTCGGCATCAACTTCGGCGACACCCAGCACGTCCTCGCCGAGCAGTTCCTGCTCTTCCTGATCATCCTCGCCCTCTACACCGTGGTGAACATCTTCGCCGACCGGTTCCTGGCGCTGGCGAACAACGTCTCGGTGGGCTGGCACCTCCTCGGGGTGGCGGTGATCATCGCGCTCCTGATCTTCGTGCCCGACGACCATCAGAGCGCGAGCTTCGTCTTCGGACACCGGATCAACCACTCTTTGTTCTTCGGCGGGTCGACGGCCAACATCGGGTTCTGGCTCGTCGTGTTGCCCATCGGCATGCTGCTGACGATGTACACGGAAACCGGATATGACGCCTCGGCGCACACGGCCGAGGAGACGCGTGGCGCGGCGAAGGCGGCAGCCCAGGGCGTCTGGCGCTCGATCTTCTATTCGGCGATCATCGGCTGGGTTCTGTTGCTCGCGTTCCTGTTCGCGGCGACGCACGTCCATGCGATCAACGGCGGGGCCGGCTACTCGACCTATATCTTCACGTCGGCGCTCGACTCCTGGGCGGCGAAGATGGTGATCCTGATCGCGACCGTGGGTCAGCTCTTCTGCGGCGCCGCCGGCCTGACCAGCGCCTCACGGACCTGGTACGCGTTCGCGCGCGATCGGGCGATTCCAGGCTGGTTCATCTTCGGCCGCGTGAACCGCGATCGGGTGCCTTTCAACGCCGTCATCGCGGTCTCGCTCTTCTCGCTGATCATCGCCATCCCCGCCTTGTTCGGGAAGAACAACGTGCCGTTCGCCTTCTTCGCCCTGACCGGGATCTGCACGGTCGGGCTCTACGTCGCCTACATCATCCCGGTGTTCCTGCGACTGCGGGCCGGCGATTCGTTCGAGGCGGGGCCCTGGAACCTCGGGCGGCGCTACAAGGTGGTGAACGTCCTGGCGATCCTGTTCGTCATCCTCGTGGTCTACGCGCTCGACGTCCCCTACACGCCCGCCGGGCTGCCCTGGAACAGCGACTTCGACGCGAGCCTCGTGAACTACACACCGCTCGCGATCCTCCTGCCGCTGATCTTCGGTGTGTGGTACCTGATCTCCGCTAAGAACAAGTACCAGGGGCCGGTCCGCACGCTCGAGGAAGACGTAATCACGGCGGACTGAGGTGGAGCAGCCGTGAGCTCCGAACGCCCCGGCGGCCCCGGCGGGACCGCCGGGATGCTGTCCCTCGACGACCTGCGCGGCGAGGCTGAGGGCGGCGCGATCGACACCGTCGTCGCCGCCTTCACCGACATGCAGGGCCGGCTGTTCGGGAAGCGGATCAACGCCGAGTATTTCCTCGAGGAGGTCACCGAGCACGGGATCGAGGGCTGCGACTACCTGCTCGCTCTCGACATGGAGATGGATCCCGTGCCCGGCTACGAGATGGCCAACTGGGAGAAGGGCTACGGCGACTTCGCGATCGTCCCGGATCCCTCGACGCTGCGCCGGGTCCCCTGGCTCGACCGCACGGCGCTCATCCTCTGCGACGTCGCCAACCACGACGGCTCGCCCGTCGTCGCCTCCCCGCGCCAGGTCCTGATCGCCCAGTACGAGCGAGCGCGGGAGATGGGCTACACGCCGTTCTTCGCGTCCGAGCTCGAGTTCTACCTCTACAAGGAGAGCTACGCCGAGGCGCACGAGAAGGACTTCAGCGGCCTGACGCCGACGATCCCCTACATCCTCGACTACCACATCCTCGCGACGACGATGGACGAGCAGTACCTGGGGGCGATGCGCCGGGGAATGCACGCGGCGGGGATCCCGGTCGAGTTCTCGAAGGGCGAGGCCTGGAACGGGCAGCACGAGATCAACACCCGTTACGCCGACGCCGTCACCTCCGCCGACCGCCACACGATCTTCAAGAACGGGGTCAAGGAGATCGCGTTCCTGAACGGGATCTCGGCGACGTTCATGGCGAAGCCGTCCGAGAAGGACATCGGCAGCTCGTGCCATTTCCACTCGAGCCTCCGCGACGGCGACGGCTCGAGCGCGTTCGTCGATGGCGAGGAGGAGACCGACACGTTCCGCCACTACCTCGGCGGGCTGAGGGCGCGAATCCGCGAGCTGGCGCTGTTCATCGCCCCGGCGGTCAACTCCTACAAGCGCTACGCCGCCGAGAGCTGGGCGCCGACCTCGATCGCCTGGGCGCGCGACAACCGCACCGCCGGCTTCCGGATCGTCGGGCACGGGCAGTCGCTCCGGGTCGAGTGCCGGATCCCGGGCGCCGACGTCAACCCCTACCTGGGGTACGCGGCGCTGCTCGCCGCGGGGCTCGACGGGGTGGAGAACCGGACCGACCCCGGCCCGGAGCTCGTCGGCAACGCCTACGAGGCGGCCGAGGCAGAGCCGTTCCCGTCGTCGCTGCGGGAGGCGGTCGACCTCTGGGAGGGCAGCGACTTCGCCCGCCGGGCGTTCGGCGACGCGGTCTGGAAGCACTACCTGAACTACGGGCAGACCGAGCAGCGGCTCTTCGACCAGGTGGTCACCGACTACGAGCGGCGCCGGATGTTCGAGCGCGGTTAGATGAGTGATCCCAGCGCCGCCTGTGGCCAGCCCGGATAGCTGATGGCCGGCCGCCTCGACGGCAAGGCGTGCGCCGTCACCGGCGCCGCGAGCGGGATCGGCGCCACCGCGGCGCGGCTGTTCATGGACGAGGGGGCGAAGGTGGTCGGGATCGACCTCGCCCCCGGAGCCGAGGGCGACCTCGCCCTCGAGGCCGACGTGACGGACGAGGCCCAGGTCCGCGACGCCTACCGTCGCGCCAGCGAGCAGCTCGGGCGCATCGACGTGCTCGTCAACAACGCCGGCATCGCCCCCGACGACGACCGCTCGGCGCTCGAGACCTCCCTCGAGGCCTGGCAGCGGGTCCAGGACGTGAACCTCAAGAGCGTGTTCCTCTGCTGCAAGCACGGGATCCCGCAGCTCCTCTCCAGCGGCGGCGGCTCGGTGATCAACACCGCGTCGTTCGTCGCCGTGATGGGGGCGGCGGTCTCCCAGATCTCCTACACCGCCTCGAAGGGCGGCGTGCTCGCGCTCTCGCGCGAGCTCGGCATCGAGTTCGCCCGCCGCGGGGTACGGGTGAACGCGGTCTGCCCCGGGCCGGTCAACACCCCGCTGTTGCAGGAGCTCTTCGCCAAGGATCCGGAGC
The DNA here is from genome assembly GCA_046732395.1 of Actinomycetota bacterium. Lineage (GTDB taxonomy): Bacteria > Actinomycetota > Thermoleophilia > Solirubrobacterales > 70-9 > JAWVFM01. The sequence goes on from JBKPNB010000329.1 coordinate 6,773, forward strand.
AGGCGGCACGCCGCCTGGTCCACCTGCCGATGGGACGGTTCGCCGAGGCCGGCGAGATCGCCCGGGCGATGCTCTTTCTCGCCAGCGACGACAGCTCGTACATCACCGCCTCGACCTTCATGGTCGACGGCGGGATCTCGGCCGCCTACCTCACGCCCGAGTAGCGCGCGTATATAAAGGCGACACCGACGTGCGTGCTGCAATCTGGAATGGACCGGGCGAGATGAGCCTCGGCGAGGTCCCGGATGCTGTCTGTCCTCCAGTCGGCGCCCTCCTTCGGGTGACCGCCTGCGGCATTTGCGGCACCGACGTCCGCGCCTTCTACAACGGCGACCGCCGGCTCGAGCCGGGGGCCGTCCTCGGCCACGAGATCTGCGGCGAGGTCATCGAGATCGGGGCGGACGCCGAGGGGCTTGACGCGGAGCAGGGCGACCGCGTCCACGTCATCTCGACCCTCTACTGCGGCCACTGCGAGCTGTGCCGGAGCGGCAACGAGCACCTCTGCCAGAACGGCGCCCTGATGGGGTTCGACTTCCCCGGCGCGTACGCGGAGCTGGTGGCGATCCCGGCGATCGCGTTGAAGAACGTCTTCCGGCTTCCCGATCGGCTCGACGACGTTCACGCGACGTTCGCCGATCCCCTCTCGGACGCCCTCTGCGGGCACAAGGACCTCGGGATCGAGCTCGACGACCGCGTCGTCGTCGTCGGCGCCGGACCGATCGGAACGGCGCACGCAGCGCTTGCCCGCTCGCAGGGCGCCGGCACCGTCTACCTGCTGGAGACGGCGCGTCAGCGGCTCGAGCTGGCGCGGGCGGTGCTGGGGGAAGACGGCGTCGTCTACGCGGACGTCGGCGATCGCGACCCGGTGTCCTTCGTCCGCGCCGAGACGGGCGACGGGGCCGAGCGGGTGATCGTGGCCTGCTCGAACGCGCAGGCGCAGGAGCAGGCGCTGGACATGGCCGCGCCCCGCGGACGGGTGCTGTTCTTCGGCGGGCTGCCGAAGGGCACGACGACGATCAACTTCCCGTCCAACGTGCTCCACTACCGTGAGGTGGCGATCCTCGGCTCCTATGCCTCGCGGTACCGCGACCAGGTGCTCGCCCTCGACATGCTCGCCCGCAACACCGGGAACGTCCGCGCCGTGGTGAGCGACGTCGTCGGCCTCGAGGAAACCCCGGCCGCGTTCCCGCGGATCCGCGGCGGCGAGGCGCTGAAGGTGGTGGTGACGCCGTGAGCGCGCTCGGCAAACGGATTCGACTCAAGCGAGTGCTCGACGCCGACAGCGGCACCTCGCTGATCTGCGCGCTCGACCACGGAATGACCTCGCCGACCTTCCTGTCCCCGCTGGCGCAGATCGCGGAGCGGACGCGGGAGGCCGTCGCCGGAGGGGCGAACGTATTGATGATCTCGCGTGGAATGGCCCGGCTCGTGGTCGAGGAGCTCCGGAAGACGACGGCCATCGCCTACATGCTCTCCGGCTCGGCCAACCCCGGCGACCAACCCTCGATCGCGGCCGTCGCCGAGGTCGACGAGGCGCTGCGGTCGGGCGCCGATGCCGTCGTCCTCTACGTCGCGCTCGGCGGCCCCGACGAGCGAGCGATGATCGAGCGGCTGGCCGGGGTCGGTGAGGCTGCGGAGCGGCTCGGGGTGCCGTTCATCGCGGAGGCCGAGTGGCCGAGCGCCTACAGCTCGGTCGAGGACGTCACCACCCTCGGCACGGACTACCTCCTGCGAAGTGTCCGCCTCTGCGCCGAGCTCGGCGCCGATGTAATCAAGACCAATTGGCCGGGTTCCGAGGCCGACTTCGGTCGCCTCATCGAGGCCGCGACTTCTCTCCCCGTGGTCCTCGCCGGCGGCTCCCGCATCGACGACGAGGAGCTGCTCTCGCGCCAAGAGGCCGCGATGCGGGTCGGCGCCGTCGGCTGCAGCGTCGGGCGGAACATCTTCATGCACGAGCGGCCGGAGGCGATCACCCGGGCGTTGCGACGCGTGATCGTCGATCGCTGGCCCGCCCAGCGGGCGCTCGAAGAGCTCGCCGGCACCCCTGCATGAGCGACGACGAGCTGGTCGTCGGGATCGACGTCGGCTCTCAGGGAGCGTGCCTCTCGGCGTTCACCGCCGACGGCGCGCTGCGGGCGACGACGTACCACGGCTACCGCGTCGACTACCCCCGCCCGGGCTGGGCCGAGCAGGACCCAACCGCCTGGACCGAGGCGCTGCGCGTCGGGTTCCGCGCGCTCGCCGCGGAGCTGGACCTGGCCCGAGTCGCCGCCATCTCGTTCGCGTCGCAGCTCGACGGGCTGGTGGCCGTCGACCGCGACGGCGAGGCCGTTGCCCCGGCGATCATCTGGATGGACCGCCGCGCCGACGGGCTCTGCCGAGAGGTCGCCGATCGACTCGGCGAGGACGAGTGGTACAGGCGCTCGGGTTGCAACCTCGACGGCTCCCACGTCGCCGCGAAGATCGCCTGGTTCGCACGCAACAGCGCCGCCGCGGACGCGCGGACCGCGCGCTACCTGCTCCCCGGCGCGTTCGTCCTGCGTGCGGCCGCCGGCGCCGATGCGATCGACGCGGCGAATGCATCGTCCACGATGGCGCTCGATCCGCGTCATGCCGCCTGGCAGCCGGAGCTGCTCGCCGCGTTCGGCATCGACCCGGAGCGCCTGCCGCCGGTCGTGCCCTGCGAGGAGGTCGTCGGGACCGTGACCTCCGCGTTCGCGGCGATGACCGGGCTGCGACGCGACACCCTGGTCGTGGCAGGCTGCGGCGATGAGATGGGGGCGACGCTCGGCGCCGGCGTCGTCGAACCGGGCCTCGTCTGTGATGTGCTCGGAACGGCGGAGCCCGTGTGCGCGGCGACCGCCACGCCCCTCCTCGACCAGACGCATGTGACCGAATGCCACCCGCACGCCGCCGCGGGCCGCTGGCTGCTGGAGAATCCCGGTTGGGCGTCGGGTGCGTCGTATCGCTGGTTCCGCGACGAGTTCGGAGGCAATTACGAGGAGCTGAACGCGCTCGCCGCCTCGGCGCCGGCCGGCTCCGACGGTCTCGTCTTTCTGCCGTGGATGGGCGGGGCGATGACCCCGGTCTGGGACGCCGACGGCCGCGGCGGCTGGTACGGGCTGACGCCGGCGCACGGCCGCGCCCATCTTTGCCGGTCGCTACTCGAGGGCTCCGCCTACGCGCTCCGCGACGTCGTCGAGGCGCTCCGCGAGGCGGGGGTCGCCGTCGAGCGGATCGTCTGCGTCGCCGGCGGCGCCCGCTCAGCGCTCGTCCGCCAGCTCCGCGCCGATGTCACCGGCGTGCCGGTTTCGTGGGCGGAGGACGTCGAGACGACCGCGCGCGGGGCGGCGATGCTCGCCGCCGCCGGCGCCGGCCTTCACGCCGATGCGACGGCGGCAGCCGACGCGATGGCCCGCCCGGCGCCGGACGCGCACCAGCCGGACCCCGAAGCCGGGCCGCTCCTCGAGGACGGCTACCGCCGCTACCGGAAGCTGTTCGAGGCGCTCGCCCCGTCGCTGGCCGAGCTCGCGCGCTCGTCCTAGCGAGCGCTACACCCCCTCGTTCACGAACCGCCCGATCGCCTCGTACCTCGGTCGATTTGTCCGCTTCCAGTAGTAGGCGCCGGCGATGCCGACGAGGAAGACGCCGAGGTCGATCCACGGCAGGACGTGCGCGTAGCTGTAGCCGCTGCCGATGAAGTCGAGGTTGTCGATCAGCAGGTACAGCACGATCGCCTGGGCGACGAACGAGATGAGCGGCGCCAGCACCGTCTTCACGGGATGGAGCTCCTTTTGCATCCGGAAGTAATTGAAGATCGCCAGCGAGACGAGCGCCTGGATCGTGAGGATGATGATCACGCCCATCACCGCCATCAGGCCGTAGAGCTGCAGGTAGGCCTCGGTGACCGGCTGGTTCTTGCCGACGAAGATCGCGAACAGGATGACGATGAACGCCGCGATCAGCGACTGCGTCAGCGTCGCGACCCACGGGCTCATCCAGCGATGGTGGGTCCGGCTGAGCACGTGGGGCAGGGCCCGCTCACGGCCGAGCGAGTAGAAGTAGCGGGCGGCGGTGTTGTGGAAGGCCATCCCGCAGGCGAACGAGCCGGTGATGATCAACCAGCTCATGATGTCCTTGGCCCAGGTGCCGACGAACTCCTTGGTCGGGATGAAGAAGAACGACCCCGAGTTGTTCTGGGCGACGTTCGCGGCGGCGTCGATCGAGTTGTAGCCGGAGATCGCCGCCCAGCTCGTGATGACGTAGAAGATCCCGAGCCCGATCACCGAGATGTACATCGCCAGCGGCACGATCCGCTTCGGGTCCCTCGACTCCTCGCCGTAGTTCGGCGCCATCTCGAACCCGACCCAGGACCAGAAGGCGAAGAAGATTCCGACGCCGGCGGCACCGGCGGCGAGCCCGCCGCCACCGGGGAGGCCCTTGAATGCATTGACCGGGTTGATCGCCCCGGCGTCGACGTTGTTGCCGCCCGCGGAGAAGATGCCGACGTCCATGATCAGCAGGATGATCACCTCGCCGATCAGCGCCACCCCCAGCACCCGGGCCGAGAGGCGGATGTCGAAGTAGGTGAGGACGGCGATCAGCGCGATCATCCCGAGGGCGAGCAACGGCCAGATGATCTGCACGCCGTAGGAGGCGAGCTTCAGGTGCAGGAAGTACGCGAAGCCGCCGGCGAGCGAGGCCTCGAAGACGGAATACGCGACGACCGAGGCGAACCCCGCCCCCATCCCGAGCTCGCGACCGAGCCCGTGGCTAATGAACGAGTAGAAGCCTCCGGTGGCGGTGACCTTGGCCGCCATCGTGGTGTAGCCGATGGAGAAGATCGCGAGGATGATCGTTGCGAACAGGAACCCGGCCGGCGTCCCGATCCCGTTCCCGAATCCCACCGAGATCGGGGTGTTGAACAGCATCGCCGAGATCGGCGCCGCGCCGGTGACGGTAAGGAACAGCACCCCAAGCAGCCCGATCGCGTGCTTGTGCAGGAACTGGATGTCCGTCCGCTGTGAGACGTCGTAGATCGCCGCCCGGTCGGCCCCGGTGCGCTCCTCGGCACCAGTCGGGGCTCCGGGCACGCCTCCCGCGGTCACGTCGCTCATGGCTCTCCCCTTTCGAAGGCTCCGCTCGTCAGCCGCTGCGGTTTCGAATCAGGTCCTTTAGTCTATATCCGCTGGGGATTGCGGGGTAGTCCGCTCCGCGTTTGCACCGCTCGGTGCTTCCGCTCAGTACATCTCCAGGTACTCGGCGACCTCCCAGTCGGTGACGTGGTCCGCGAAGCGCTGGAGCTCGTAGCGCCGCATCACCGCGTAGGCGGTGACGAACTCCTCGCCCAGCAGCTCGACGATCCGCGCGTCCTCCTCGAGCGCCAGAAGCGACTCGTCGACCGTGGTCGGGAGCTTCGGCTTCGACTCGTCTTCCTCGGCCGGGGCCGCCGCCGGCGGCTCGAGCTCGAGCTCGTCGGCGACCCCGAGCAGGCCGGCGCCGAGCAGCGCGGCGGAGGTGAGGTAGGGGTTCGAGAGCCCGGTGGGCGCGCGGTTCTCGACGTGCTTCGAGGCCACCTCGCCGCCCTTCACGCGGACGAAGGCGCTGCGGTCCTCCGGGCCCCAGGAGACGTTGGTGGGGCTGAAGGTGTGCGTGCGACGGCGCTTCAGACAGTTGACCGTCGGCGCCAGCAGGGTGTAGATCGAGCGCGCGTGCCGGAGCTGGCCGGCGACGAACGACCGGCCGGTCGCCGAGAGCCCCCATTCGTGGTCGGGGTCGACCATCGCGTTCTCGCCGGACGCGCGGTCGCGGAGGCCGATGTGGTTGTGCGCGCCGCAGCCCGCACCCTCCGTGAACGGCTTCGACATGAAGGTGGCGATCAGCCCCGCGCGGTGCGCGAGCTCCTTGGCGCCGTTCTTGAAGCTGAACGCGATGTCCGGACCCCGCAGGCCCTGGCTCGGCCCGAACACGATCTCCCACTGCGACCCGGCGTACTCGCAGTTGGCGGTGACGATGTCGATCCCGTACTCCCGCATCCCGGTGACGATCTCCTCGACCACCGGGACCCAGGTGTTCCGCACCGTGTTGAAGATGTGGTAGCCCTCGAACAGCGGCTCTCGCGTCTCGCCGTCGAGGAGGTAGAACTCGGGCTCGATCCCGATCGTCGGCTCGAACCCCAGCTCGTGGCAGCGGTCGAGCACGCGCCGGAAGACGTGCCGGGGCGCGGCGGCGAGCGGTCGCCCGTCATCCCAGTGGGTGTCGCAGATGAACCGCGCCGTGGCCTCGGCCCACGGCACGATCGCTGCCGTCTCCGGATCGGGCCGGAGGCGCTGGTCGGCGTAGGCGACCTCCTCGTTGTAGAGCGTGCCCGGGACCACGTCGGAGCGGCTGTCGAGCACGACCGCGCCGCCGTACATGTTCAGTCCCTCGTCCGCGTAGCGCTCCACGTGGTCGATCGGGACCAGCTTCGAGCGGCTGGTGCCGTGGAGGTCCGGCAGCTCGAAGCGCACGTTGCGGATCCCGTGCTCGCGCCAGCCCGCGAGCACGTCCTCGACCGTCACCGTTGGCTGCTGCGATGTCGCCACCTCTACCAAGCCCTCCTCGTGCCGTTGTCCCAAAAGCCGATCTCGAGCCCGAGCTCGCGGGCCAGATCCCGAAACGCGGCCGCCCTGGCCGCCGGCGCGACGGCCAGCACGCCGCCCTCGTGGCCATCGCCGCGCTCGAGCGCCGCCGCGAGCGCCGCCGGCGGCTGGAGGTGGTGGCCGTCCCAGCCGAGCTCCGGGTAGGAGTCGACGACGAGCACGAGCGAGCCGCCACCGCCGCGTACGAGCCGCGCGAGCTCGACGAAGTGGCCGACGTCCCAGTCGGCGGGCGGAGGTGCCGCGGGGGCCGCGCCGTCGAGGGCGGCCAGCAGCGCCGCCAGCGGCGGCCGGCTCGCCCAGAGCGACCCGGTCCGGAGGTTGGCGAGCAGGCGGGCACCGCGGCTCGGCGCCGCGTCCACCAGACGCTCGACCCGCTCCGCGGTCCAGGCGCCCCGAACCCCGAGACAACGGAGCGACCCTGATCCGGCCGCCTCGATCGCCTCCGCCAGCGCCTCCGCCGCGGTCCCAGTGTCCGCCGCCTCGCCGTGGGCGAGGTCGTAGCGGTAGCCGCGGAGGCTGCGGGCACCGGGCGGCACGGCCGGCCCCTCCTCTGCCGCGGGCAGGATCGTGCCCGCCCGCGCCGCGATCAGGTCCTGGTCAATGGCCTCTCCCTCCCATTCCGCGACGCCGGCGTCGCGCAGCATCCTGGCGCCATGGAACGGCCCGCACAGGTAGTCGCGCTGCTGGCGCTCGACGCCTGACCTCGGGCGAGCGCCCGCCACCACCGCGTCGGCGCCGGCCATCAGCCTCGCTCCCGGGCCGGAAGCGGGACGTCCCGCCGCGTGCCCCGCCTCCCGCCCCGGCCGGCGGGACCGCGGGCGGCCTCGGTGAGCGCCTCGAACAGGCGGCTTCGCTCGTCGGCCTCCGGATGCCACTGGAC
>JBKPNB010000330.1:0-12862 GCA_046732395.1 Actinomycetota bacterium
GGTCGAGGATCGAGTGGGCGGTGATGAACGCCTCCTCGTCGTGGTGGCCGCGGCGAACAGGGAACACCCCGCCAACCCGCATGACGTAGGTCAGGATCCGGCTGTGCCCGAAGAGCTGCGACTTGGCCATGAACCTGATCCGGCGCCGCAGGTAGATGCCGGCGATGAAGTGGTCGACGTTCGAGAAGTGGTTCGGGGCGAGGATCACCGGGCCGATCTCCGGGACGTTCGTGGGGGCGATCGGCCAGCACCGGTAGAGGAAGACCGTGAACGGCGTCAGGATCACCCGCGCCAGGTCATAGATCCAGCCCGAGCCATGCGTGCGGGCCCACTCGTGGTAGCGGGTGAACTCCTCCGCCGGGCGGGGGTCCTTGTAGACCTGGGGCTTGATGTCGGCCATCGCTCGGGCGAGCCGGCGCCGCGGCTCCACCCCTCCTAACCCCGACTCGGACCGCCGGTTACGACGGGGCGCTACTCGGGCCCGGCCCACCCCCGTGCCCGCTTCACCGCGCGGGCCCAGCCGGCGAGCAGCTCTTCGCGTTCGTCCGCTCCCATCCGCGGCTCGAAGCGGCCGGCCTCGCGCCACTTCGAGGCCGCCTCGTCGGCGGTCCAGGCGCCGGCGCCGATCCCCGCCAGGTAGGCGGCGCCGAGCGCAGTGGTCTCGGCGATCTCGGGGACGAGCACCGGCACGCCGAGGAGGTCCGCCTGGAATTGCATCAACCACCGGTTGGCGACCGCGCCGCCGTCGGCGCGGAGCTCGGAGAGCTCCTCGCCCGCCGCCGTCTCCTGGGCGCGGACCGCGTCGACGGTCTGGTAGGCGATCGCCTCCAGCGCGGCGCGCGCGAGATGCGCGCGTCCCGAGCCGCGGGTGAGGCCGACGATCGTCCCGCGCGCGTAGGGGTCCCAGTGCGGGGAGCCGAGCCCTGTGAGCGCGGGGACGAAGTAGACGCCCTCGTTCGAGGCGAGCGAGGAGGCGAGCGCCTCGGTCGCGGCGGCGTCGTCGATGATCCCGAGCCCGTCGCGGAGCCACTGCACGGCCGCCCCGGTGACGAAGACGGACGCCTCGAGCGCGTAGTCGGCGTGCTCGCCGAGGCCCCAGGCGACGGTCGCCAGCAGGCCGGCGCCGGGGTCGGCCGCCTCGGGCCCGGTGTTGAGGAGGAGGAAGCTGCCGGTCCCGTAGGTGTTCTTCGCCATCCCCGGCCGGAGGCAGGCCTGCCCGAAGAGCGCCGCCTGCTGGTCCCCGGCGATCCCCGCCACCGGGACCTCGCCGCCGAACTCGGAGGTGGTGCCGTACACCTCGGCCGACCCGGCGGGCTCGGGCAGCGCCCGGGGATCGACGCCGAGCAGCTCGCATAGCTCCGGGTCCCAGGCGAGCCGGTGGATGTCGAACAGCATCGTCCGCGAGGCGTTCGAGAGGTCGGTGACGTGGCGGCCGGTGAGCTTGAACGTGAGCCAGGCGTCGATCGTCCCGAACGCAGCCCCGGCGGCGGCGTCGACGTGGCGGAGGAGCCATTCGATCTTGGTCGCCGAGAAGTAGGGATCGATCACGAGCCCGGTCCGGGAGCGGACGAGCCGCTCGTGGCCGGCCTCGCGCAGCTCGTCGCAGCGCGCGGCGGTGCGGCGGTCCTGCCAAACGAGCGCGTTGTGGACCGGCTCGCCGGTCCGCGGGTCCCAGGCGACGACGGTCTCGCGCTGGTTGGAGATCCCGATCGCGGCGAGGTCGCCGCCGGCGATCCCGGCCGCCGCCAATGCCTTGCCGGCGACGCGTCGGGTCACCTCCCAGATCTCGTTCGCGTCGTGCTCGACCCACCCGGGCCGTGGGAAGCGCTGCTCGAACTCGCTGTAGGCGCAGCCGACGATCCGCGCGTCGGCATCGAAGACCAGGCACATCGTGCCCGTCGTCCCCTGATCGATCGCAAGAATCATCAGCTTTACCGCTTACTGCTTACTCGACCTCGGCGCGACCATGAAGCACGGGCGGCGTCGAGCACCTGGCGGGCGCGATGCGCGAACCCCGCAGCGGTGCGCCCGGTCGCCCGATGCGCGAGGTCGAGCTCGAGCTCGACCACTCGGAAGCCGGCCCGAACGGCGTCGATCGTCATCCCGGTCTCCATCCCGAACCCGCGGGCGAGGGGCAGCGCGGCGCGCAGGACGTCGGCGTGCATCGCCCGCTGTCCCGAGAGCGGCGCCCGCGTGCGGAAGCCGCAGCGGCGCTCGATCGCCCACCGGGCGAAGCCGACTGCGAGGCCGAACCCGCCCCCGGCTCGGTTGCGGAAGGCGGCGATCGCCAGGTCGCACTCGCCGCCCTCCACCGCCTCCACCAGGGCGCCGAGCTCGGCCGCGCTCGGCCCGAGATCGGCGTCGCAGAGCAGGACCAGCTCCGGGACGGGCTCGACGCCGAGCGCGGCCTGCGCGGCGGCGGTCACGTTCGCGCCCTTGCCGTGGGGCCTTCGCCGGGTGACGAGCTGGGCCCCGGCGGCGATCGCGGCCTCGCCGGTGCCGTCGGTCGAGGCATCGTCGGCGACCCACAGCGCCGCCCCGGGCAGCGCCCGCCGCAGCGCAGCCAGCGTCGCGGCGATTACGTCGGACTCGTTGCGGGCGGCTACGACGACGGCCAGTTGGGGTCCATCTTCCGCCGTCAAGGACGGTTATTGTGCCGCGCGTTCGTGGCGGAGGTCGAGGCCCACATCACCGGCACCGTCTGGAAGATCGAGGTCGGGGTCGGCGACGAGGTCGACGAGGGCGACACGGTGGTCGTCCTGGAGTCGATGAAGATGGAGATGCCGGTCGAGGCGGAGGACGCCGGCACCGTGAGTGAGGTCCGCTGCGAGGAGGGCCAGTCGGTCCAGGAGGGGGACGTCCTCCTCGTCCTCGATTAGATGGGCGACGAGGAAAGGCTCGCAGGCGGCAAGCTGCTGCTCGACCGCCCCGCGGAGGCGGTCGCGAGGCTCACCCTCACGAATCCCGAGCGCCGCAACGCCCTCGACCACGACATCCTCGTTGCGATCGCCGAGGCGCTGCCGGCGCTCGCGGACGGGATCGAGACGCGCTGCGTCCTCATCACCGGCACCGGCCCGGTGTTCTCGGCGGGCTACGACATCGCCGGGATCCCCGACGAGAGCTTCGCAGCGGACGCCGAGGCGCTCGTCGCCCACCCGTTCCACGCGGCGATGGAGGCGATCAGCGCCCATCCCTACCCGACGGTGGCGGCGATCAACGGGCACTGCCTCGGCGGCGGGCTGGAGCTCGCGGTCCGCTGCGACCTCCGGATCTGCTCGGCCGACGCCAAGCTCGGGATGCCGCCGGCGAGGCTGGGCCTGATCTACGGCCACACGGGGCTCGAGCGATTCATCGAGGTGATCGGCGTCGGCCGCACCAAGGAGCTGTTCCTCGTCGGGCGCAACCTCGCGGCCGCGCGCGCGGAGCGCATCGGCCTGGTCAACGAGGTGGCGCCGGCCGCCGAAGTCGAGCGGGTCGCGCTCGAGCTCGCCGCCGAGATCGCCGCGAACGCGCCGATCTCGATGCGGGGCAACAAGCGCGCGATCGAGATCCTGGCCCGCAACCCGATGCTGAGCGCCGAGCAGGAGCGGGAGCTCGTCGAGCTCCGCCGCTCGTGCTTCGACTCCGAGGATTTCCGGGAGGGGATCCGGGCGTTCGCCGAGAAGCGGCCGCCGCGGTGGACGGGACGGTAACCTCTCGCGGCGGCTGAACCTTTTCTAGCGGCGGGAGGTAAAGAGGAGCATGAGAGCTACGCGGGGTGCGCGCCGAGGCGCGCTTTCATTGACGGGGGCGCTGCTGGCTGTCGCGGCCGGCGTTGCGCTGGTTGTCGGCGGAGTGGGCGGCGCGGCCGCCTCGGGGGACGCGGGGGCGAAGAACGCCCACGTGATCATCAAGAGCTTCAAGTATCACCCGAAGCCGCTGAGGATCTCGAAGAGGACGAAGGTGGCGTTCACCAACAAGGACAGGGCCCCTCACACGGCCACCCATCGCGGCATGTTCAACACCGGGGTGATCAGGCACAACAAGACCAAGTTCCACACCTTCAGCCACAAGGGCACCTTCCACTACCACTGCACCATTCATCCGAATATGAAGGGCACCGTCGTCGTCCACTGAGGGGGGCCCGGAGGACCTGGCGTCAGCTACAGCGCGGCGGCAGCACCTTGGCGAGGGTGAGCTCGCGACCGTCGAGCATCTCGATCGTCACGTGGACCCGCGCGTGGTGGCGCGTGTCGAGGGTTCGCACCGGGACGATGACCTGAAACGGCGCCGTGGTGACCGGGGGGAGCGCGCCGCCGTTGACGGTGAAGTCGGATTGCGTGACGAGGCCCCTGTCGTGCCCGATCACCTGCGCCGTGATGTCCCCGTTCGTGCAGGGGCCGCCGAACCGCGAGGGCGCTCGCGAGTAATGGAGCTTCACCGTCAGCCGCGGTAGCCGCGCGCAGCCGTCCTGGTGGCAGTCGCGGAGGTGCGAGAGCTCCTCGTCGAGGAGGTCCCTGATCGGCGCGTAGAACGGGTTGTTGACCTGGTTCTGGAGCTCGTAAGGGTCGGTCTGCAGGTCATAGAGCTCCTGCTCGCCGTCGTCGTACTGGACGAACTTGAACCGCTGGGTGCGGATCGCATGGAAGTTGTCGCCCTCGATCAGCAGTCGGCGGCCGAGCTCGCGGCGCGGGTGCTGGGCGTCGGAGAGGATCGAGAGGCCGTTCATGATCCGGTGGGCGTGCGCCCGAGCGGCCTCGACGATGGTCGGGGCGAGGTCGGCGTTGATGACCAGGTCCCGGACGTGGACGCCATCGGGGATGCCGGGGCCGCGCATGAAGAGGGGCACCCGGATCGAGGGCTCGTAGACCTTCACCTTGCCGGTGTAGATGCGGTGCTCCCCGTGCATGAAGCCGTTGTCCGAGGTGTAGACGAGGAGGGTGTTCTTCAGCGTGCCGGCGCTCTTCAGGGCGTCGACGATCGAGTTGACGCCGTCGTCGACGCCCTGGAGCGACTCGAGCTCGCACTGGTAGAGGGTCTCCTCGGCGGCGATCCGCTCCGGCGTCAGGAGCGGGCTCTGCTGGACGAACCGAGGCTTGTCGGAGACGTCGGCCTCGTTGAAGTCGGGCGGCTCCGGGAGCGGGGCGTCGGAGAACTGCCCGAAGTGCCGCGGCGGCGGCTCGGGGGGCCCGTTCGCGCAACGCTGCCCGCTCGGGTGCGGGGGGCCTCCGTGCGGCGACTTGTAGGCGACGTAGAGGAAGAACGGCGACGGCTGGTCGGCGTTACGGTGGATGAAGTCGACCGCCTTGCCGGTGATCACGTCGTCGACGTAGTCGGACGGCTGCTCGCCGTAGTTGACGAGGGTGCCGTTCTCGTTCAATGCGTAGTTGTAGAAGTTGACCGGCCCAGCGATCCCGTACCACTCGTTCCAGCCGGGCGGCACCTCGGTGGGGTTCGTGTTGCCGGTGCCGTTCAGGTACTTGCCGACCTCGCCGGTGTAGTAGCCGCTCCCCTGGAGCCACAGCGGCAGGTCGTTGTTGGAGTCGACTCGCTCGAAGCGGACGAATCCGCCCCGAGGCGGCGCGTTGCCGAGGACGTGATGGTTGTGGGCGTAGAGCCCGGTGAGGAAGGTGGAGCGCGACGGGCAGCAGAGCGAGTAGTTGACGAAGCTGTTGTCGAAGGTCGCGCCGCGGGCGGCGATCTCGTTCCTGACGTGCTTCTGGTACTGCGTGGACTGGGCCGTCTGGTCGTCGGACATGATCACGACGATGTTCGGCCGTGCCGGTTTGGTCGGCTTCGTCGGCTTGGCGGCGGCGTCGCTCGTCGAGCCGAGCGCCAGTGCCAGCGCAGCGCTCGCGGCCATCGCCGCCGCGGCAACGGCGATCCGGCCGCGGGCTGCCGCCCGCGACCGCCCCTGCGGTCGTGATCCCTGCGCGCGCATCGGGTCGATAAGTCTCCGGCATTGTGAACATCGCAGCGGGCGCCAAGTTGCGGACCCCGGCGGAATGCGACCACTACCCTGCAACCGCCCATGCCCAGCGCGACCAAGCTTCGCCGCACCCTCGCCGCCAGCGATCCCGTGCTGGCCAGGCTGATCGACGAGCTCGGCCCGATGAGCGTCAGCGAGCGCGAGCGGCGGCGTGCGACGCGACGCCCGCAGGACGCGTTCGGCGCCCTGGTCCGGATCGTCGTCGGGCAGCAGCTCTCGACGAAGGCGGCGAGGTCGATCTACGCCCGCCTCGCCGCGCTCTTCGACGGCGAGGCGCCGACGCCGGAGGGGCTCCTCGCCCTCAGCGAGGCCGAGCTCCGGGGCGTCGGGCTCTCGGGCCGGAAGGTCGAGTACCTGCGCGACCTCGCTCGCCATGTGACCTGTGGCTCGCTCGAGCTCGACCGTCTCGACGAGCTCTCGGACGAGGAGGTGATCGAGGAGATCGTCGCCGTTCGCGGCTTCGGGCGCTGGAGCGCGGAGATGTTTCTGATCTTCCACCTCGAGCGGCCGGACGTGATCTCCGGCGGCGACCTCGGGATCAGGCGGGCGATCCAGCTCGCCTACCGGCTCGAGGAGATGCCGAGCCCGGACGAGGTGGTCGAGCGGGCCGAGCGCTGGCGGCCGAACCGCTCGCTGGCGAGCCTCTACCTCTGGGAGTCGCTCGCGGCCAGGCCGATCGCGGAGGCGACGCCGGTCGACTAGCGCACCGGTTGCCGTCCGCGGGCGTTCCTACCTTTGCGGGCGGTGCCGCCGCTGATCACGTTCGACGAGGCGCTCGCGCTCGGCGCGCTCACCGATCGCGACGAGATCGGGGCGCTTGTCGAGCGCGCCTGGGCGGTCCGCCGCGAGCGCTTCGACGACTCGACCGACCTCTGCTCGCTGGTCAACGCGAAGTCCGGCGGCTGCGCGGAGGACTGCGGGTTCTGCGCCCAGTCGCGCTACGCGGAGGCGGACACGCCGATGCACCCGATGATGGAGCCCGAGCAGATCCTCGAGCACGCGAGGGCGGCCGAGGCGGCCGGCGCGCACCGCTTCTGCATGGTCACCCAGGGTCAGGGGCTCGCCAGGCGCGACTTCGAGAAGATCCTCGGCGGGGCCAGGCTCGTCGCGGAGCACACGAACCTCAAGCGCTGCGTATCGGTCGGGCACATCTCGCCCGACCGCGCCCGGGCGCTGAAGGAGGCCGGCGTCCAGCGGGTCCACCACAACGTCGAGACGGCGCGCTCGTACTACGACGAGGTGACCACCACGGTTCGCTACGAGGGCCGGGTGCGGACAATCGCGGCGGTTCGCGAGGCTGGGCTCGAGAGCTGCGTCGGGGGCATCCTCAACCTCGGCGAGAGCCCCCGCCAACGGGTGGAGATGGCGTTCGAGCTGGCCGAGATCGACCCCACCTCGGTCCCCATCAACCTCCTCAACCCGCGGCCGGGGACGAAGTTCGGCGACCGCGAGCTGATGGACCCGTGGGAGGTCGTGAAGTGGGTGGCGATCTTCCGCCTGATCCTCCCGGGTGCTCTCTTCCGCCTCTGCGGCGGCCGTGTCGAGAACCTCGGCGAGCTCCAGCCGCTCGCGGTCAGGGCCGGCCTCAACGGGGTGATGATGGGGAACTTCCTCACCACACTCGGCGCTGAGCCCGCCGACGATCGGCAGATGTTCTCCGAGCTCGGGTTGAACGTCGCCCGCCAGCCCGACAACGGCGCCAATCCGCGGCCCGACAACCGCGCCGGTTGGCTCGAGGGCGCGACGCCGGCCACTCCGATCGACGACCTGATCGATAGTCAGGCGGAGGCGAACTTCTGGGATCCCTCGACCCAGCTGCGGGTGATCGAGCGGAAGCGGAAGCCGCCGCCCTACCCTCGGCCGACTGCGAGCGCCGAGCCCGCCGGCTGGGGCGATTGATGCCGGCCAGCCGGTGAGCCGGGTCTCCGAGCGCCTCGACGAGTTGCGGCGGGCCGGGCTCCATCGCCGGCTGCGGACGGTCGAGGGCGCCCAGGGGCCGCGCGTGAGCCTCGGCGGCGCCGACGTGCTGCTGCTCTGCTCCAATAACTACCTGGGGCTCGCCGACGAGGAGGCCGTGCGCCGCGCCGCCGCCGACGCGGCAGAGCGGTTCGGCGCCGGCGCCGGCGCCTCGCGGCTGATCTCGGGGACGATGGAGCCCCACGGGGAGCTCGAGCGCCGGCTCGCCGAGTTCCATGGAACCGAGGCGGCGCTCGCGTTCGGCTCCGGCCACCTCGCGAACTCGGGCGCGGTCGCCGCGCTCGCCGGTCGCGGCGAGGTGGTCTTCTCCGACGAGCTCAACCACGCCTCGATCATCGACGGCTGCCGCCTCTCCCGGGCCGAGACATTCGTCTACCGCCACCGCGACCTCGAGCATCTGGCGTGGGGGCTCGCCCGGGCCGGTGGGCGGGCGGCGCTGATCGTCACCGACGCCGTGTTCTCGATGGACGGCGACGTGGCGCCGCTAGCCGAGCTCGCCGAGCTCGCCGGCCGGGCTGGTGCCATGCTGATGGTCGACGAGGCCCACGCGACCGGAACGCTCGGACCGGGTGGGCGCGGGGCGGTGGCCGAGGCGGGCGTCGTGGGCGGTGTCGACATCATCGTCGGCACGCTCGGCAAGTCGCTCGGCAGCTACGGCGCCTACGTTTGCGCGCGCGCCGAGATCCGCGAGCTCCTGGTCAACGCGGCGCGGACGTTCATATTCTCGACGGCGCTGCCGCCGCCCGCGATCGGCGCCGCGCTCGCCGCGCTCGAGCTGGTCGCGAACCGGCCCGAGCTCGTCGGCCGGGTCCGCCGAAACGCGGCGGTGCTCCGCGGCGAGCTCGCCTCCTGCGGGCTCGACACGGGACCGTCCTCGACCCAGGTGATGGCGGTGATCGTCGGCGATCCGGGCAGCGCGGTCGCGCTCTGCGAGGGCTGCCTCGAGCGCGGGGTGTTCGCGCAGGCGATCCGCCCACCGACCGTCCCCCCCGGGACCTCGCGCCTTCGCCTGTCGGTGATGGCAACCCACCGGCCGGGCGAACTGCGCGCCGCCGCGCGGCTGATCGCGGCGACCTGTCGGGAGCTGGGGATCGTCCCGGTGGCCGCGCCGGCCGCGCCCGAGCGCATGCGCCCGGCGGCCTAGTGCCCCGTGTCGGTGCGCGGGGTCTTCGTCACCGGCACCGGCACCGAGGTGGGGAAGACGGTGGTCGCCGCCGCGGTGGCGCGGACGCGCGCCGCGGCCGGCGAGCGGGTCGCGGTCTTCAAGCCAGCGGTGAGCGGCCTCGAGGACTGCGCGGCGTCCGGGATCGAGCCCGACCACGAGTTGCTTCGGCGCGCCGCGGGCTCCGAGCAGAGCGACGACGAGATCGCCCCGTACCGGTACGGCCCGCCCGTCTCTCCGCACCTCGGGGCCGAGCTTGCGGGGGAGGCGATCGATCCGGCCCGGCTGCGTGAGGCCGGGGCCGCGGCCGCGGACGGCGCCGACTTCCTCGTCTGCGAGGGAGTGGGCGGGCTGCTGGTCCCGCTCGCCCTCGGCTACCTGGTCCGCGACCTGGCCCGCGACCTTGCGCTGCCGGTGGTGATCGCGGCGCCGCCGGGCCTGGGGACGATCAACCACACGCTGCTGACGATCGAGGCCGCCCGGGGCGCCGGCCTCGACGTCGCCAGCGTCGTCCTCACGCCCTGGCCCGGCGAGCCGTCGGTCGTGGAGCGCTCCAACCGCGAAGCCATCGCCGCGCTCGGGATGGTGAGCGTCGGGACCTTCGAGCGCGTCGAGGTTCGCGAGCCGGACGGCTGGCCATCGTTGCCGATAGCTGCCTGAGTGCCTGCTCCTGGACGAGCGCCGCGTGCCAATTGAGCTGTGTGGTCATTCGTCCTCCATCCGGGTAACTTATGTAACGCCTTGACCGGTTACATAACCTATCACATGTAGTCACCGGTTACACTGGAGATCGAGAACGATGTCGTCGCAGGCAGCACCGGAGCAGCTCGAGCTCGTCCGTGAGTTCGTCAATACGCGCGAGTACGACCCCGACCTCGAGTCGATCCCGACCGCCGAGGCGCTCGCAGGATGGCTCTCGGACCACCGGCTGCTCGATCCGGGCAGCGAGCTCGACGACGACGACCTGCGCCGCGCCCACGAGCTCCGCGACGCGCTCCGCAGCCTTCTGCTGTCGAATAACGGCTCGCCGCTCGATCCCGCCGCCCTCGCGACGGTCAACGCGACGCTCGGAGGCGCGCCCCTCGCCGTCCGCTTCGACGACGCTGGCAGACCCGAGCTCGCCGTCGAGGCCTCGGGCCTGGACGCGGCCGTCGCCCGGCTTGGCGCGATCGTCTACGAGGCGAAGGTCGACGGCACCTGGGAGCGCCTCAAGGTGTGCGCCGCCGACGACTGCCGCTGGGCCTTCTACGACCGCTCCCGCAACCGCTCCGGGACCTGGTGCTCGATGAAGGTCTGCGGCAACCGGGCCAAGGTCCGCTCCTATCGCGAGCGTCGGGCGGGGTAGGTAGGCCGACGCCCCGGCGTGGGGTGGGGCGCGGCGCGGTGTTTTTGCTGGGTGGGGGGCGAAACCGGTGACGCTTGGCGCTTTATCCACCGTATGGGTGGAAAACACGCCAACCGCGGCCCGGATCGGGCGATCGCGGCGATCGCCGCCCGCCAGCACGGCGTCCTCTCCCTTACCCAGCTAATGAACGCCGGCGCCACGCCGCGCTCGGTCGAGCGGCGCGTCCAGGCCGGCCGCCTCCACCGCCTCCACCGCGGTGTCTACGCCGTCGGCCACCAGGCCCTCACCCACCGCGGGCGCTGGCTCGCGGCGGTCCTCGCCTGTGGCGAGGGGGCGGTACTGAGCCACACCGACGGCGCCGCCCTCTGGCTCCTCCTCCCACCCGCCGAGCACCCCGGCCCGGTCCACGTCAGCGTCCCGGGCACGGGCGGGCGGCGCCGGCGCTCGGGCATCGTCCTCCACCGCTCATCGACCCTGGCCCCCGCCGAGGCCCCGAGCCGCTCGCGCCTCGAGCGCCGCTTCCTCGCCCTCTGCCGCCGCCACGGGCTGCCGGCGCCCGAGGTGAACGTCTTCGTCGGCCGCGAGCGGGTCGACTTCCTCTGGCGCGAGGAACGCCTCGTCGTCGAGGCCGACGGCTGGGGCACCCACCGCACCCGCGCCGCCTTCGAGGCCAACCGGGCCCGCGACGCGCGCCTGAAGCTCTTGGGCTACGAGGTGGTCCGCTTCACCGACCGCCAGGTGCGCGAGGAGCCGGCGCGGGTGGCGGCGACGCTGCGGGCGCTGCTGCGCCGGCCTACGCCGGCGGCGACAGCCGCTCGGCCAGGTACTTGAGCGAGGTCGGGTAGCGGTAGTCGATCCCCATGTGGGTGGCGTCGAAGAGCTCGAAGAAGACGTCGGTGACTCCGATCGCCTCGAGCGCGCGGCGGAAGGCCTCGGCGCCGAGGTCGAGGAACCACTGGTCGCGCTTGCCGGCGTCGATGTAGATCGCGCGCATGCCGCGGAGCGCGTCCGCGTGCTCGGGGACCATCCGGACCGGGTCCCAGGCGAGCCACCGTTCCCAGACCTCCGGGATCAGCTCGCCGGTGTCGACGTCGAACGGCAGCCGCACGGTCCCGTCCTCGTCCGCCGAGTAGCAGGCGGCCATGCACCAGTCGTTGACGGGATGCATATCGCTCTCCTTCGCCATCGCCGGCCGCGAGCGAAAGTCCTCCCAGAAGCGGTCGAACGACCCCTCGTAGTCGTCGCGCAGGGTGCGGACGGTCTTCCGGAAGCCCGGCAGGTAGCACGCCTCGAACAGCGCGTCGCCGGCGTGCGTGGCGAGCCCGCCGAACAGATCGGGGCGCAGCATCGGGGTGACCATCGCGCCGTAGCCGCCGCTCGACTTGCCGGCGATGCCGCGATGCTCGGCGGCGTCCAGCGTCCGGTAGCGCTCGTCGACCCAGGGGACGATCTCCTCGCACAGGTAGGTGTGGTAGGCGCCGGTGCCGGGCGAGTCGAGGAACTGGCTGCCGCCGAGCGAGGTCCAGCAGTCGACCCACACGCAGATGCACCCCGGGGCGCCGCCGGTGGCGAACAGCTCGTCCGCGAGCTCCGGGAAGTTCCGTCGAAACGCGGAGCGGTTCCGCCACATGTCGAGCTGCCCGGTGAGCCCCTGGATCATGTAGACCGACGGGTAGCGGCGCTCGGCCTCCTCGTCGTAGCCCGGCGGCACGTACACCCAGAGCGGCCGCTCGTGCGGATCACCGAGCGGGTTGCCGCGCAGCGCCTCGCTGGCGAAGACGTGTTCGTCGAATCGTCCGGCCGGTTCCCTGCCCCACGGGTCCACGGCGCCGCACTCTACCCATCGAGTTTCCAAAGCCTGGGCCCGGGCAGCCTGCGCCAAGAGGTGATCCTCGACGAGGTCCCCCGCCCGATCGTCCTGGCGCCGCTCGCCGGCGGCCCGGCGACCCCCGAGCTCGCGGCGGCGGTCGCCGACGCCGGCGGGCTCGGCTTCCTCGCCGCGGGCTACCTCACCGCGACGGCGATGAGCGACCGGATCGCAGCCCTCCGCGGGCGCTCGTCGGCGCCGTTCGGCGTCAACCTGTTCGTCCCCGGTGGCGACGGCATCGACGAGGACGCCCTGCGCCGCTACGCCGAGCGGCTCGGCGGCGAGGCGGCCCGCTACGGCGTCGAGCTCGGCGAGCCGCGCGACGACGACGACGACTGGCCGGCGAAGCTCGAGGCGCTCCACGACGACCCGGTGCCGCTCGTCTCGTTCACCTTCGGCTGCCCGCCGCGCGAGACCCTGGCCTCGCTCGCGGCCCGCGGCACCGAGACCTGGGTCACCGTCACCGACCTCGACGAGGCCCGCCAGGCCCGCGCCGCCGGGGCGCGGGCGCTCGTCCTCCAGGGGATCGAGGCCGGCGGGCAC
>JBKPNB010000331.1:0-4571 GCA_046732395.1 Actinomycetota bacterium
AGTGGATCGCGACCGAGCCCCCCGGCGCCCGCCGCACCGCCCATTCGGCGGCCCGGCCCGGCCTCGAGGCGCGGACGACGGCGCCGTGGTCGCGCGCCGTCACGAGGTTCCGGCCCTGGTCGTAGAGCATGTAGGCGCCGAGCCGGGTCGGCTTCAGATAGAACGGTGACGCCCCTCCCCTCGTCCGGCGGTCGGCGCGATAGCCGTTGGGCCCGTTGGCCACGAACCTGCTGTCCGCCGCGGACGCGATCGCCACGCACGCGTTCCCGAGCTCGAGCGGGGACCTCATCGCCCCGGGGCGGGCGCGATCACCTCCGCGGGCGAGGCGGGCGAAGGCGATGGAGCCACCGCCGATCGAGACGGCGACCAGGACGGCGACGGCGAGGCGGCTGGTTCTCACCTCACCGAGTCCGCACCTCGACCTCGAACTCGGCGGCGGAGGCGGCGACGCTGCCGTAGAGCGGGCACCGGCGGCCGACCCGGTCCACGACCGAGCGAGCCTGCTCCTCGGTCAACCCCTCGATGTCGAACCCGATTCGGACCCGGTTGAACACGGTGAGGTCGTCGCGCACCGGATGCTCCCGATCGACGACGCCGTCGATCTCGACCCGGACCCGCCCGACCTCGAGGCCGTCCTCGGCGCCGATTACCTCGACCAGCTCGACTCCGCAGGCCGCGACCGCGGCCAGGAACGCCTCGCCTGGGGTCAGCGCCTCGCCGGGGCAGCCGTTCCAGACCGGGCCGTCGAGCACGAAGTGCTGCTCGCGCGCGTCGCAGAGAACGCGGCCGAAGACGTCGGTCGAGCGGGCCTCGGCCCGGTACTGCCTGAGGTCGGTGGTGGACATTCGATCGCCGCGCCGCGTGCAGGGCCGAGGCTACCGATGCTGGACGGCGGCGGTTCGCGCGGGGACACGTGACAATGCCGGCGGTGAGTGGCGCCGGCATGCGCTCGTTCCTGGTCGCGCCCGATTCGTTCAAGGGGACGCTCACATCCTCGGAGGTCGCGGAGGCGCTCGGCCGCGGCCTGCGCGCCGAGGGGGCCGAGGCCGACCTCTGCCCGCTCGCCGACGGCGGCGAGGGGACGATGCACGTGCTGCTCGAGGCGCTCGGCGGGGGCTACGCCACAGCCGCCGCTCGCGACCCCCTCGGTCGCGAGATCGAGGCCAGGTTCGTCCTCCTCGCCGACGGGGAGTCCGCGGTGGTGGACGTCGCCGAGGCCTCTGGCTTGACGCTCGTCGCACCCGGCGAGCGTGATCCGATCGCGGCGACGACGAGCGGCACCGGCGATCTGATTGTCGCCGCGATCCACGCCGGTGCGCAGCGGGTCCTCGTCTCCGCCGGGGGCAGCGCGACGACCGACGCCGGGGCGGGGGCGATCGATGCGATCGCCGCCGCCGGCGGGCTCGGCGGCGCCGCGCTCGAGGTCCTCTGCGACGTCACGACGCCGTTCGAGGACGCCGCCCGCGTCTTCGCGCCCCAGAAGGGGGCTACGCCCGACCAGGTCGAGCTGCTCACCGAGCGGCTCAACGCCTACGCGGAGCGGCTCCCACGCGACCCGCGCGGCCTCCCCCGGTCGGGCTGCGCCGGCGGCCTCTCCGGCGGCCTCTGGGCTGCGTTCGGCGCGACGCTCCGTCCCGGCGCCGAGTTCGTCCTCGACCTGGTCGGCTTCGCCGACCGGCTCGAGGCGACCGGCGCGGCGATCAGCGGCGAGGGAGGACTCGACCCGACGAGCCTCACCGGGAAGGTCGTCGGCGAGGTCGCCCGCATCTGCCGCGAGTCGGGCAAGCCGCTCCACGTCGTCGTCGGGCGCGACGCGCTCGATCCTCGCGCGGCCGAGGAGGCCGGAATCGCCTCGATCCGCGAGGCGGGCACGCCGGCGGCGCTGGCTGAGGCCGGTCGGGCGATCGCGCTGGGCGAGGCCCCCTCGCGCGGCTAGGCCGCCGCCTTCTCCTCCGCCTCCGCCAGCTGCGAGTACGCCTCGTAGCCGCCGCTTCGCTCCCAGATCGAGGTCAGCAGATGCTCGACCTCGGTGCGCTCGGCGGGATCGAGACCTCCGAGGAGCTCGTCCTCCACCCCGTCCATCGCCGCGGAGACCTTCTCGATCACCGCGAGCCCCTTCTTCGAGACCTCGACCAGGTGGCGGCGGCGGTCCTCGGGATCGCGCCGCCGGGTCGCGTACCCACGTGCCTCGAGCTCGTTGAGGATCGCCACCAGGTTGGTGGGGTCGAGGTGGAGCTGGCCGCAGAGCGACTGCTGCGTGAGCTCGCCGTGGTCGCGAAGCTCGATCAGCGCCGCCACGTGGCGGGGACGCACCCCGTAGGGCGCGAGCGCCTCGGTGAAGCGGTGCATGGTGATCCGGCCGAGCTTGATCATCAGGAGCGTCGGCCATCGCTTCGCGATGCCTGGCGCTTCGCTCTCGACGGTATCCCTTGACATGCGCCTAACGTTACCAGGTGGCAACGATTGGTGTCAGCCAATCGTCTGCTAAATTCAATGGATCTTCCGGCGCGCGCACAAACCCAGCCCGCGGATGATCCTCGCCGTCCTCTCCCTGGGCGGCATCTCCTACGCGCTGCTGCAGTCGCTCGTCGTCCCCGCGCTGCCCGAGATCCAGGCCTCGCTCCACAGCTCCGAGAGCGCCGTCGGCTGGGTTCTCACCGCCTACCTGCTGAGCGCCTCGGTGGCGACGCCGATCATCGGCCGCCTCGGCGACATGTACGGGAAGGAGCGGCTCTTGATGCTGGTCCTGCTGGCGCTCGCGTTCGGGACGTTGATCTCGGCGATCGCGTCGTCGCTGTGGTTGATGGTCCTCGGGCGGGTGATCCAGGGCGCCGGCGGCGGGATCTTTCCGCTCGCCTTCTCGATCATCCGCGACGAGTTCCCGGGCCACCGCGTTCCGGGGGCGATCGGCCTCGTCTCCTCGCTGCTCGGGATCGGCGGCGGCGCCGGCGTCGTCTTCGCGGGGATCGTCACCGAGCACCTCTCCTACCACTGGCTGTTCTGGTTCCCGCTCGCGCTGATCGTTTTCACCGCCGCCCTGACGAGGCGCTACATCCCCGAATCGCCGGTGAAGACGCCGGCCGACATCAACTATCGGGCAGCGGCGCTGATGACCGTCGGCATCTCGGCGGTGCTGTTGGCGATCACGGAGACCAGCACCTGGGGCTGGGGGTCGTCGAAGACGCTCGGCCTCCTCGCATTCGGGATGGTGGTGATCGTCGTCTGGGTGCTGGAGGAGCGCCGCTCGCGCGAGCCGCTGGTGGACATGCGGATGATGGCGATCCGTGGCGTCTGGACCACCAACACGGTCGCCTTCCTGATCGGGGTCGGGATGTACTCGTCGTTCATCCTCCTCCCCGAGCTGGTCCAGGAACCGGCCAGCACCGGCTACGGCTTCGGCGCCTCGGTGACCGTCGCCGGTCTCTTCCTGCTGCCGGCGACGATCGCGATCATCGTCGTCGGCCAGATGGCCGGCTATCTCGAGCGTCGGATCGGGTCGCGCGGCGCGCTCATCGGCGGTGCCGTGTTCTCGCTCCTCTGCTACGCGCTGCTGGTCGCCGACCGCAGCCAGGAGTGGGAGATCTACCTCGCCGCCGGCCTGCTCGGGATCGGCATCGGGCTCTCGTTCTCGGCGATGGCGAACCTGATCGTCCAGAACGTGCGCCAGGACCAGACCGGCGTCGCGACCGGGATGAACGCCGTCACCCGGACGCTCGGCGGCGCGTTCGGCGGGCAGCTGGCCGCGACCCTGCTCGCGAACAACATCGGGGCCGGCGGGCTTCCCAGCTCCTCGGGGTTCACGCTGTCGTTTCTGATGTGCCTGATCGCCCTCGCCGGCGCGCTCGGCTTCGCCGTGGTGGTGCCGAGGCGGAGCGCGAGCGAGCTCGAGGCGGCGCGGCTCGGGCCGAGCCCGGCCGGCGAGCCGGAGCGCGTCGCGGCCTGACGGCGGCGCTGCGCGAGTCGCGCCTACCATCCGAGGCGATGGGCTCTCCGGACCGCGCCGACGCGCCCCTCGAGGACGGTGCCGTCGAGGCTTTTCGACGCGACGGCGTCGTCGTGCTTCGCGGCGTCCTCGGGCCCGACTCGCTCGAGACGCTCGCGCGCGGGGTCGAGAGGAACCTCGCCGCGCTCAGCCCGCTCGGCATGAACGCGACCCGGCCCGGGAAGCCGGGGGCATTCATCGAGGACTTCCGAAACTGGCAGCGGATCCCCGAGTACGAGGACGTGATCCGGAACTCGCCGCTCGGACCCGTCGCCGGCGAGCTGCTCGGCGCCGACGAGGTGCGCCTGTTCCACGACCACCTGCTGGTGAAGGAGGCGGGCACCCTCGATCGCAGCCCATGGCACCAGGACCAGCCTTACTACTGCATCGACGGCGCCCAGACCGTGTCGTTCTGGATCCCGCTCGACCCGGTCGACCGCGAGAGCACACTGGAGTTCGTCGCCGGCTCGCACACCGGCCGCTGGTTCATGCCGCGCTCGTTCGTGAAGGGGACCTCGATGGTGTTCGACGAGGGCGCGCTCGAGGAGGTCCCGGACATCGACGCCGATCGCGACGCGTGGCCGATCCG
>JBKPNB010000332.1:0-8103 GCA_046732395.1 Actinomycetota bacterium
GGCGGGGGGGATCGCCGCCGTCGCCGGTCCGCCGACCGCGTCGGCCCCGACCTCGGCGGCCACGCCCGCGATCAGCTCGCCGGCCGCGCGGAATCCGGCCGGGCGCAGCAGGGCGCGCCTGGCGTCGACGTAGTAGGAGGCGGTCCTGCCGGAGGAGAGGGTGACCTCTCCGATCACGAGCGCATGCTCGCGAAGCTCGGCGAGGAGGACGTCGCGGGCGGCCTTAAGGTCGCCGAGCTCAGTAATAGGTGTCGACCGGCGTCCCGACCGGGAGCCGGTTGTAGACGAAGATCGCGTCGGGGATCGGGATCCGCACGCAGCCGTGGCTGGCGTTGAAGGTCGGAACCGAGGCGTAGCCGTGGATCGCGTAGCCGTTGTGCCAGTAGCTCGAGTAGTACATCCCTTCCGAGTTGTAGCCCGCGTCCTTGCGGTAGACGGAGTAGTGGCCGGTGATCGTCGGGGTCGCGGGGGCCCCGGTCGACGCGGCGATGATGTATCGCGCCCGGTGGTGGTTGGCGATCACCATCACCTGCCGCGAGATGTCGACCTCGACGTGGTAGCCGGCGCCGGGATAGCGGAGCTTGAAGCCGCCCTTCCCCTTGGCGAGCGCGTGGAAGATGCCCGGCGTCGCATTGGAGGTGCGGGCCATCCGGTTCACCTTGCGGAAGGCGAGGACGGCGCGGGCGACGCCTGAGCCGTAGTGGCGGGAGCGGGGGATGTAGTAGCCGAGGTGGGCCAGCAGGCGGGTGAAGACCTTCACGCTGGAGGAGGTCTGACCGGGGTCGAGGTCCGGATAGTGGACCGCGATCGGCTTGCTGACGATTCGCCCGCGCGCCTGTTGGGCGGTGGCCGGGTGGAGCGCGGTCACCCGGTACGGCCCCGGCTTGATGATCGTTCCCGAGCGAATCCGGAAGCGGCCGAGGTTCGAGTGAGCGACGGGCTTGACGGCGACCCGCGCCTTGCGGAGCACCTTCCCGTGACGGGCGATCCGCATCTCGACCCGCTGGCCGGGAACGAACGGGCGGATCCGACCCTTGGCCTTGATCCGCCCGCCGACCGGGATCCGCTGTCCGTTGCCGGACACCTTGAGGAAGACCTTCGCCGGGGCGGCGCTCGGGGTGGTCGTGGTCGTCGGAGGGCTCGATGTCGGAGCGGCCGAGGAGGTGGTCGACGGGGGCGACTGGGCCGCGGCGGGCGAGGCCGCGAGCGCGAGCGCGAGGGCGCCGCCGGCGGCGAGGGCGGTGATCTGGCGGGCGCGCACGGCGGGCATTCTGCCATGCGGGAGGGACGCGCGGGGAGGCACTTGCCCCCGCAAGTTCTCGTTCAGCGGGACGCCAGCGGGCCGCGGCTCAGGCGACGAGCCGGCGGCGGACCGCGCGCACCGGGATCGGGAACAGCAGCGCGCTGACGGCGACGAGCCAGGCGACGTGGATCGCGATCTGGGCCGCCTCGGGACCGGTCGCGAGGCCGCGCGTTACCTGGACCAGGTGATAGAGCGGCGTCAGCCAGGCGACGGCCTCGACCCACCCGGGGAGGCGGTCGAAGGGGAAGAAGATCCCCGAGAACAGGAACATCGGCGTGATCCCGAGGGTGAAGAAGTAGCTGTAGAGGTCGATCTTCGGGATCAGCGCGGTGAACGTGTAGCCGATCACCGAGAAGCAGAGGCCGCCGAGGAAGACGAACGGCGGGATCGCGATCGCCCACCACGACGAGACGAGGCCGAAGATCGAGACCGTGATCAGGAACACGGTCCCGTAGATCGTCGCCCGGGCCGAGCTCCAGAGCAGGTCGCCGGCGACGAGGTCGGGGACCTCGACCGGAGTCGAGAGCACCGCGTCGTAGAGCCGCAGCTCGTTCATCCGGAAGTAGACGTTGTAGGTGGTCTCGAACGCCGCCGACCACATCGCCGCCGAGGCGATCAGGCCGGGGGCGATGAAGTCCTTGTAGGGAATGCCGTTGATGTTCGCGACATAGGTGCCGAGTCCGAACCCGATCGCGACCAGGTAGAAGAGCGGGTCGATGAAGGTCGGCAGCAGCGCCCCGCGCCAGAGCTTCGAGAAGACCCTGGCGTTGCGGCGGAAGACGGCGACCGCGTGGCGCGGCGAGGGAACGAGCTCGCGCACGCTCATCCGCGCGCCGAGGCCGAGGTAGCCGGGGTCCTGCGAGAGGGCCACCGCTACTCGCGGAGCTCGTGGCCGGTCAGGGTCAGGAACACGTCCTCGAGCGTGCCCTCGCCAACGTGCTCGCGGACCAACCCCACCGGGCCGCCCTCGGCGACGATCCTCCCGAAATCCATGATCAGCAGGCGGTCGCAGAGGCGCGCCGCCTCCTCCATGTAGTGGGTGGTGAGGAGAACGGTCACCCCCCGCTCGCGGAGGCGGCCGAGAGCCCCCCAGACTGCGAGCCGGGCCTGCGGATCCAGGCCGGTCGTCGGCTCGTCGAGGACCACCAGCTCGGGGTCGTTGATCAGCGCGCGGGCGATCAAGAGCCGCCGCCTCATCCCGCCCGAGAGCTCCTGGACACGGCCCCCGGCGCGGTCGGAGAGCAGCGCGAACCGGAGGAGCTCGGCGACGCGGGCGTCGGCGGCGGCGCCGTCGAGCCCGAAGTAGCCGGCGTGGACGAGCAGGTTCTCGCGGATCGTGAGGTCGTTGTCGAGGTTCGTCTCCTGGGGGACGACGCCGAGCCGGGCCTTCACCTCGCGCCGACTCCGCCGCGCGTCGAGCCCCAGCACCCAGAGCTCGCCGTCCTCGATCTCGGCGAGGCCGTAGATCATCTTCATCGTCGTCGTCTTGCCGGCGCCGTTCGGGCCGAGAAAGCCGAAGCAGATCCCGGGCTCGACCTCGAAGTCGATGCCGTCGACCGCGACGCGGCCGCCGTAGCTCTTTCGCAGGCCGGCTGCGCGAACCGCGGGCTGGGCCCCGTTCACGAGGTCAGCACCGCGAACGCCAGCGCGTTGTTGAGGACGTGGAGGGCGATCGTCGGATAGATCGATCCCGACCGCTCGTAGACCCAGGCGAGGATCACCCCCAGCACCGCGAGCTGCGGCAGCACGGTGAGGCTGTGCGGTCCGGTGTAGTGGAAGGCGCCGAAGATCGCTCCGGAGATCAACGCCGCGGCCGCGAACGGCAGGCTCCGCCGCAGCCCACCGAACAGGAAGCCGCGGAAGAAGACCTCCTCCGAGACGGGGGCGGCGACGACGATCAGGAGGCCGACGATGATCGAGACGCCGACCCCGTGGCCGAAGCCGAGCGAGCGGGTGAGGTCCTTCTGGTGGGGGTGGACGAAGCTCGCGTAGACGAGGATCAGCGCGAAGTAGACGGCGTAGCCGATCAGCGCGTAGCGGACCGGCGAGGAGCGCGGCCGGCGGAGTCCGAGCGCCGCCGCGCCGACCGGGCGGCCGTCGGCGCCCGCGAGCGCGAACGCGACGCCGATCAGGGTCGTCGCCAGCATCGCCTGGAGGACGAGCTTCCCGGCGAGCGTCTTGATGTCGCCGAAGGCGGAGACGACGCTCACCTCGATGCTCGCGGCGACGATCAGGATGACGATGCCGAGCAGCGCCCGCGACGGCCCCCACGGGCGCTCGGCGGCGGTCGGCGCTGGCGCCGGAGTCGCGCTCGGCGGCGGGGGCGGCGCCTGCGGGTGTGGGGGCAGGTGGGAGTGCGTCACCTGCGGCAATGGTGGCGAATGGCCGCCGCCGTCGACGCGTGGAGATCCGAGCCGGTCATAGCCGGCTTCAAATCCCAACCGCGTGTGGAAGCTCGGCGAGGGAGGAGATATCTGCGCCGCCGGAGCGATCGATCAGCACGGCTCGGATTCCCGCACCCCGCGCCCCGGCGACGTCCTCCTCATTGCTATCCCCTACGTGGAGCGCCTCACCCGCCTCGCAGCCCGCCACCTCCAGCGCCGCATTGAAAATCTCCGCATCCGGCTTACGCGCCCCGACCCCTGCCGACGTCACGATCCCGTCAAGAAGGCCCGCGAGCCGCACCCGCTCCAGCACCTCGGGCAGCGCGAAGTCCCAGTTCGATACGCAGACGAGCCGCAACCCGCGCTCGCGAAGTTCCGTGAGCGCCGGTGCAGCATCCTCGAAGGCGCGAAATCGGATGCTCGCCATCAGCTCCTCGACCGCCACCTCCCTACCGAGCTCTCTCGTCAGGATCCCGGCGCAGCGACGCCGCAGATCGGCGAGCGTGGGGGGATCGCGCGCCTCGTGGCTGTGGTCGCGGTAGTAGGCCATCTCGGCCCGGAAGGCGGCGACGACCCGCCGGTCGGGGGCGATCCCCAGGCTCGCCGCGAGGTGCGTCCACGGCGGCTCGAGCTCGACGAGCGTTCCGAGCGCGTCGAGCAGCACGGCTCTCCTGCGACCGGCGCTCGGCTCCTGCACGCGCTCATTCTCCTGCCGCTACCCCCGCAGGAACCGCGTCCCAGGGGCGCGAAACCCCATCCAGGTGAGCGACCTCGCCTCGATATCCCTGCACGGAGACGTCGTCTCGGCGATCGTGACGATGGCGGTCGCGATCCTGATCGCGTTCGTCATCGATCGCCTGGTGATCGGCCGCGGCGGTCGCTACGCGGCCCGGTTCGGCGACGGCGGCGTATCACGCGCCGCGCAGACCCGCCTCCGCGTGATCCGTCGCCTCGTCTTCGTCGTGATCCTCCTGATCGGCGCCGCGCTCGCCCTGTCGCGGTTCTCGAACTTCGAGCGGCTGGCGACCGGCATCCTCGCCTCGAGCGCGGTGCTCACGCTGATCATCGGCCTCGCCGCGCGCCAGGTGCTGGCGAACCCGATGGCCGGGCTGCTGCTGGCGATCACCCAGCCGATCCGGATCGGGGACTCGGTGACGATCGAGGGCGAGACCGGACGAGTCGACGACCTCACCCTGTCCTACACGTTCGTCGACACCGGCGACGGCCGGCTGATGGTCGTCCCCAACGAGAAGGTGGTCACCAGCATTGTGTTCAATCGCTCGACCGGCGACCGCACGGCGCCGCCGGCGGCCTCGGTCTGGCTCCCGCCGGAGGCCGATCTCGGTCGGGCCCGGGCGGCGCTCGAGGCGGCCGACATCCGCACCGTCGAGGTCGCCGAGATGACCGCCGAGGGGGTCCGGGTCGAGGTCCACGGCCGCCGCGACCCGGAGCGGACCAAGACCGGAGCCGAGGAGGCGAAGCTCCGCGAGCGGGCGCACGAGGTGCTTCGCGCGGCCGGGGTGCTCTAGTCGTGGTCTCCTCACAACCCGATCGGCCGAGGATTAGGGGCGGCTACCCTTCCCTGGGCCCATGACGCAGCGAGCGCGCAGACGGCACCGGCGGCGCCCGCAGGGCTCGCCGGGAAAGAAGATCCTGCTCGCCTCCGCCGTCCTCCTCGCCCTGGCGGGAGTCGGCGTGGCCGCGGCGGCAGCGTGGGTGCTCAGCGTCTACAACTCGGCCCCGTCGCTCGCGGCGCTGAAGCCGATCACCAAGGGGACGGTGTCGAAGGTCTACGCGGCCGACGGCAGCCTGCTCGGCGTCATCCACTCCGACAACATCCGCCAGCCGGTCACCTCGAACAAGATCCCGCGCGACCTCAAGGACGCGACGGTCGCGATCGAGGACAAGAACTTCTACCACCATGGCGGCATCGACCCGGCGGCGATCGTCCGCGCCGGCTGGGAGGACCTGTTGGCCGGCGGCAAGCCGGTCCAGGGCGGATCGACGATCACCCAGCAGCTGGTCCGAAACCTCTACATCTCTAACCCCCAGGACACGATCAAGCGCAAAATCGTCGAGGCCCACCTGGCGAACGACGAGGAGGCCGAGCACTCGAAGGACTGGATCCTCACCAAGTACCTCAACACCGCCCCCTACGGGACCAACAACGGAGCGACGGCGATCGGGGTCGAGGCCGCGGCCGAGACCTACTACTCCAAGCACGCCCACGACCTCACCCTGCCCGAGGCGGCGATGATCGCCGGCCTGCCGCAGGCGCCCTCCCAGTACAACCCGCTCCTCAACCCGCGCGCCGCGCTCGCCCGCCGCAACGAGGTCCTCCAGGCGATGCTCCAGCAGGGCGACATCACCCGAAGCGCGTATTCGAACGCGATCTCCGCCGGCCTGGGGCTGGACCCCGGGCAGAAGTACAACCGGATCCGCCAGCCCTACATCTTCGACCTCGTCAAACAGGAGCTCCAGGACAAGTACGGGCTGAACACGGTCGAGAACGGCGGCCTCAAGGTCTACACGACGATCCAACCGGGACTCCAGGACGCTGCGCAGAGCGCGGTCGACTCGTGCTCGGTCTGCTACCCGGGCGGCGGCCCGGCGTCGGCGCTCGCCTCGATCGACCCATCGAACGGCGAGATCGTCGCGCTCGCGTCGACCCAGCGCTACTCGGCGAACAGCCAGTTCAACTTCGCCGCCCAGGCCCACCGCCAGCCGGGGTCGTCGTTCAAGACCTACGTGTTGACGACGGCGATCACGCAGGGCATCGACCCGTACCACACCTACTACGACGGGACCTCGCCGAAGACGCTCGACGTCAGCGGCGAGTCGTGGACGGTCCACAACGCGGGCGACGGCGAGGGCAGCGGCTCGATGTCGATCACCGACGGCACGATCGAGTCGATCAACGTCGTGTTCGCCCAGCTCGGCCTCGATGTCGGCCCCGGCAACTTCGCCAAGACCGCCTACCAGATGGGGATCAGCTCGCCGCTGGGGATCAAGTCGGACGGCAGCCCCTGCAGCTCGGGCAGCGGCTGCTACACGCCGGCGGCCGACGCGATCGGCGGCCTCAGCGTCGGCGTCACCCCGCTCGAGCAGGCCGACGCCTACGCCACGCTCGCCGACGGCGGCGTCCATCACCCGGCGACCGCGATCAGCAAGGTCGTCTTCCCGGACGGCAAGACCGACACCACCAGCTCGAGCGACGGCAACCGCGTGCTCACCCCCGCGCAGGCATACGAGGTGACGAAGATCCTCGAGCGGGTGATCACGGAGGGCACCGGCGCCGGGTACACGTCGATCGGCTGCTCGTCGGAGGCCGGCAAGACCGGCACATCCGAGGGAGAGTCCGACGCCTGGTTCGTCGGCTACACGCCGCTGTATTCGACCGCGGTCTGGACCGGTCACCCGCTCTCGCGCGACCTCACCGGGTTCGGCGGCCCCACCTCGGGTCCGATCTGGCGCTCCTACATGGAGGCCGCCCAGGGGAGCGACTGCCCGAACTTCTCCGTCCCGACGACGATGCCGAGCCTGTCGCCGTACTACGGCGGGCACACGGTCACGAAGAGCTCGAGGTCGAGCTCGAGCTACGGCAGCTCGAGCTACGGCACCTCCACATACCCGACGACGACCACGCCGTCGACGTCGAGCGGCAGCGGCGGTAGCGGCGGCAACTACCCGTCGAGCCTCTACGCGCCGGGTGCCGGCCAGCAACCGCTTCCGAGCCCGGGCGGGACCGGCAGCGGAGGCGGAGCCGGCGCGCCGTAGTCGAAGCCGGGCGGCGATGGACGGCGAGTTCGAGCTGATCGCCCGGCTCCGCTCGCTCGCCGAGGCAGAGGGCGCGGCCGGCGCGGCCGGCGAGCGGATCGTGCTCGCCAGCGGCGACGACGCCGCGGTGACGGTCCCCGGGGGCGCGATTGCGACCTCCGTCGACGCCGTCGTCGAGGGCGTCCACTTCCGGCTCGCGACGACCCCGCCCCGCAGCGTCGGGCACAAGGCGCTGGCCGCGGCGCTCTCGGACCTGGCCGCGATGGCAGCCGCCCCCGGGGAGGCCTACGTGATCGTCGGCGTCCCGGCCGATCTCGACGAGGACGTCCTGCTCGAGGTCGGCGCCGGACTGGTGGACGTCGCCGCCTCCCACGGGGTGGCGATCGCCGGCGGCGACGTGACCCGGGCGCCGGTGCTCTGGCTGGGGCTGACGGTGGTCGGTCACGCGAGCGTCCCCGAAGAGCTCGTGGCGCGGGCGGGCGCCCGCGCCGGCGACGTCCTCGCCGTCACCGGCGAGCTCGGCGGCGCTGCCGCGGGGCTCGAGTTGCTCGAGCGGCCGGCGCTCGGGGGCATCCTCGACGAATCGACCGCGGAGTCGCTCCGCCGGCGCCAGCTCGAGCCGCGGCCGCGGCTCGACGC
>JBKPNB010000333.1:0-6868 GCA_046732395.1 Actinomycetota bacterium
ACGTCCGCCGGCAAAGACCGCGACCCCGAATTCTCGCCGGGTGGAAACCAAATCGTGTTTTCGCGGGTCATCCGGACGAGCCCTCCGCCGGCGTCCACACCCGGCTACGGCGTCTTCGTCATGAACAGCGACGGCTCCAACGTCGAGCAGCTGACCGATCCCCCGGCCGACCCGTACGGGCAGCCCCTGTCGGACCTCGAGCCCACCTACTCACCCTCGGGCGAGAAGATCGCCTTCACCCGCATGGATATTGAGAGTCCATTCGTCGTCCCGGCCCAGGTCTTCATCATGGACGCGGACGGCTCCAACGAGACCCAGTTCACCCACCTTCAGCAAGCCTCTTGGCCGTCGTTCTCCCCCGACGGGGCGCAGATCGCGTTCGCCGGGCAGAGGGGGACGAACCTGGACATCTTCGTCATGAACTCCGACGGCACGAACCCGATGGACCTGACGAACGACCCGGCCGTCGACGATCAGCCCGCCTTCTCCCCCGACGGCAAATCGATCGCCTTCCGCCGGCAGTTCTCGATCTACACGTTCAGCCTCGGCGGGGGTGGCGAGCATCAGCTGACGAGCGGCAACACGGACTCGATGCCTGCCTGGCAGCCGGTGCTCGGGCTCGGCGGCGTGCCCACCTGCGCGGGCCATCCCGCCAACGTCGTCGGCACCGCACACGGGGACAGGCTGACCGGGACCCGGGGGCCTGATGTGGTCGTCGCCATGGGGGGGAACGATCGGATCAAGGTCGGAGCCGGGCGCGACCTGGTCTGCGCCGGCCACGGCGTCGATCGAGTCCGCGGCCGCAAGGCTGCCGACCGGCTCTTCGGCGCCGGCGGGGGCGACCGATTGCGGGGTGGCCCCGGCCCTGACCTGCTGCGTGGCAGGCGCGGGCGCGATCGCCTGTGGGGTGGCGGCGGCGCCGACCGGCTTGCGGGGGGCCGGGGCCGCGACCGGTGTCGAGGCGGCGCTGGTGCCGACGTGGTCCACCGCTGTTGACCTGCCCGAGCTGCGGTCACGATAACCGCGAGACGGCTCGCTTCTGCGAGGCCTGTGGGTCGGCCCTCGGCCAGCGCTGCCGCGCGTGCCACGCCGCGCTGCGTGTCGGCGCCCGCTTCTGCGACAACTGTGGCGCCGAACTCGCCCCATCAGGGCCTGCCCCGCCGCCGCCGACCTCGGCCCGCCCGCCCGAGCACCTGACCGAGAAGCTGCGCGACGCGCGCTCCGCGGTCGTCGGGGAGCGCAAGCAGGTGACGGTCCTTTTCGCCGACGTTCAAGGCTCGATGGAGTTTCTCGGCGAGCTCGACCCCGACGACTGGCGGGCCCTGATGGATCGGTTCGTCTCGATCATGGCCGCGGGGATCCACCGATTCGAGGGAACCGTGGACAAGTTCACCGGGGATGGGGTCATGGCCCTGTTCGGCGCGCCGCTCACACACGAGGACCACGCGCTGCGGGCCTGCCTTGCGGCCCTTCACCTGCGCGACGAGCTCGCAAGCTACGCCGCGCAGCTCCGCCGCGAGCGCGGGCTCAGCTTCGCGGTACGGATGGGGCTGAACTCGGGTGAGGTGATCGTCGGCGCAGTCGGCGAGGACCTCAGCCTCCGATACACGGCCGTGGGTCAGACGGTTGGGTTGGCCGCGCGAATCGAGTCGCTGGCCGAGCCGGGGAAGGCCTACCTGACCGAGCGCACCGCGGCGCTGGTGAAGGGGAACTTCGAGCTCGCGGACCTCGGCGAGTTCCCGATCAAGGGCATCGCCAGGCCCGTGCGCGTCCATGAGCTCCAGGGAATCGGGCCGCGGCAGACCCCGGCATCCCTTTCGGCGGCCCGCGGCCTCTCGCGATTCGTCGGACGCGACGAGGCGATCGCGGAGCTGGAGGGTGCCGGGCTGCACGCCGCGGCTGGCGAGGGTCAGGTCGTCGGGATCGTCGGCGAGGCGGGCATCGGCAAGAGCCGCCTCTGCCACGAGTTCGCGCAGAGCTGGCGCTCGCGCGGGCTACCGGTATACGAGGCGCATGGCCTCGCCCACCGCGAAGCCGTCCCGAACCTCCCGATCCTCGAGCTCCTGCGGGGAAGGTTCGGCCTTCGCAACTCGGAGGATGATGCCGCGGTTCGCGCCAAGGTCGCTGGGCGCCTGGTCTTGCGGGACGAGTCGTTTCGCGACCTGCTGCCGCTGGTCTTCGACTTCCTCGGGGTCTCGGACCCCGCGCTTCCGGCGCCGCCGGTGCCGCCCGACACCCGCCAGCGCCAGCTATTGGGGGTGCTCGATCAGCTGTTGCTTGCACGCAGCGCCGAGGCGCCGGCGGTTCACCTGATCGAGGATCTCGACCGCCTCGACGATGGCACCCACGAGCTCCTCGCCGGCCTCGTCGACGGCCTGCCGACCACCCGAACGCTGCTCCTGGTCACCTTTCGCCCGGGCTACCGCGCGGCCTGGATGGAGCGCTCCTACTTCAGGCAGATCTCGTTGAGGCCGTTGGGCCCCGACGCGGCGTCGGAGCTGCTCACCGATCTGCTCGGCAGCGATCCATCGCTCGACCAGGTCGCGAAGCTCGTCGCCAGCCGCGGCGAGGGAAACCCGTTCTTCCTTGAAGAGCTCGTGCGGACCCTGGTGGAAAAGGGCAATCTCGACGGCTCGCGTGGGGCCTACGTCCTCGCGCGCCAGGTCGACGAGATGGCGATCCCCGAAACCGTGGAGGCGGTGCTGGCCGCGCGCATCGATCGGCTGGCGGAGCGCGAGAAGACAACGCTGCAAACGGCGGCCGTGATCGGACGAGGCTTCTCGGAGCCGCTCCTGCGGCGCGTCTGCGGCGTCTCCGAGCGGGAGGCCACCGCGTCGCTGCGCGCGCTGGTGGCGGGCGAATTCGTCCTCCAGCGCGCGCTGTATCCGCAGGCGGAGTACATGTTCAAGCACGCACTCACCCAGGAGGTCGCATATCGCTCGCTGCTGCGTGCGCGCCGGGCACAGCTCCATGCCGCCGTCGCGCGCGCTATCCAGGAGGTGGAGCAGGACCGCCTCGCCCAGGACGCGGCGCTCGTCGCCCACCATTGGGAGGCGGCGGGCGATTCTCAGGAGGCGGAGCGGTGGCGGGCACGCGCCGCCGCCACGGCGGATCCAGGCTCTGACTAATTGCCGGAGCGTCGAGGGAGACGTTCGGACGGCTGGCTGTCCGAGACGACCGGGCTGCCGCGACGGACCATCGCCCAGATCACGGCGACGCCGAGCACGGGGGCCCCGATGCCGAGCAGCACGAACGCCAGCGGGGTGTCGATCTGCCTGACCATCCAGGCGAAGTTCATGCCGAAGAACCCGGTGATGAAGGTGAGTGGCAGGAAGATCGTCGCGACCACGGTCAGCCAGTAGATCGTCTCGTTGAGCCTCAGGTCGATGAGCTTCGCCATCGCGTCCGCGGCCGCGTCGACCCCGTCGATCAGGCGGTTGAGCTGCCCGAAGATCCGCTCGAAGTAGCTGTGGCTGTCGGCCTCGAGGCCCTCGACGCGCCCGATCTCCTCGCTGATCCGTTCGAAGATGCCGCGCTGGGGGCCGACCCGGCGCCGCATCCGCGAGAGGCGCGTGTTGATCGCCCGCAGCGTCGCCATCCGCAGCCGCGCGGCGTGCAGGTTGGCCGACATCAGCTGCAGGTCCTCGAGCGCGCTCTCGGCCTCGTTCAGGGCGTCGAATCCGGTCGCCATCATCCCGTCGAGGATCGCGTAGACGACGTATTGCTCGCTGCGCCGCTCCGGCACGTCGTGGGGGAGCAGGTCAGGGAGCGAGATCCGCTCCCGGTGCAGGGTCAGGATGAAGTCGCCGGTGACGACGACGTGGACCTCGATCGCGTGGAGGCGGTAGGGAAGACCGGTGGTCGGCCTGTCGATGAAGCAGCTGAACGGGAAGACGACGTGGTCGTCGTTGACGTGAAACTTGCGCGAGGGCGGATCGTCCTCGCCGAAATCGAGCAGCGGCCCGGCGGCGTGGTCGGCGAGGCCGAGTGCCGAGCGGATCTCATCGCGGTTGGTGTCGGCGAGCGCGACGTCGATCCAGAAGAAGGTCCCGGCCTCGCGCAGGGACGCGATCCGCCCTCGCTCCGCCGCCCCGAGCCCCTCGACGATCTGGGTCATCGACGGCTCCGAGGCTACGGCCGCCGTAAGACGTGAACCGGAAACGTCAGGGTGAGACCCGGCAGGAGGAGCCGGCGCAGTCGCGGAGCCTCGCGAGCTTGTGGGCGAGCCTCTGCCGGATCGAGGCGTAGGCGGGGTCGTCGACGAGGTTGTGCATCTCGTACGGATCGCGGCGGAGGTCGAACAGCTCGCTGGCGCCGTAGCTCCAGACCACGTACTTGTAGCGGTTCGTCCGCACCGCGCTATAGGGCTGGTCGTAGCTCATCGGGAACCCGTCGCCGAGGAACAGCGGGCTCGTCGCCTCGAGCAGGATCGCGCGGTTCGGCGCCCGGCTCGGATGGCGAGCGATCGGGAGCAGCGAGATCCCGTCCTGCGGCCGCCCCGCCCTCGCGTGGGCGGCCCGCAGCAGCGTGGAGGCGAAGTCGATGTTCGAGACCTGCCTGCCGATCGTCCTCCCCTGCGGGATCCCCTGGCCGCGGAGGATGAACGGGACGTGGATGGACTCCTCGTATGGAACGAACTTGTCGCCCTGGATCCGATGCTGTCCCTGGACCCAGCCGTTGTCGGAGACGAACACGATCAGCGTGTTTCGGAGCTGGTTCGTCTGGCGGAGGATCTGGATCAGCTTCGCGACGTGGTCGTCGACGGCGAGCAGCGATCCCAGCCGCCCCTGGTAGTCGAGCTCGAGCTGGTGGATCTGGGCATCGGTCATGTTCGGGAGCTGGGAGACCTTGCTGGCGGGGTCGGCCGGGTCGGAGTAGTTGAACGACGGCGGGCGCGGGAGCTTGAAGCGCTTGCTTCGCTGCTCGTAGCGCGGCGCCGGGCGCGGGTCGGCGCCGGGGCGCCCGAGGATCGTCGTCGCGACGTCCTCGCGGTGCGGGGCGGCTGGCGCCCACCAGATGAAGAACGGCCTCCGCGAGTCCGCCTGTCGGCGGACGATCCGTTGCGTCACCCGGCCGGTGACGTCGGGCGAGTAGTTCTTCGCCCGCCGGGTCCCGAAGTCGCCCGGCGGGAAGATCTCGTGGGCGCGCGCGAGGACCTCGCCCGCGTTGTGGTAGCCGCCGCCGGGCCCGGGCGTGACCTCGACGTGCGCGAATCGCACCAGCTTCCGCGCGAACCGCGAATCCCCCCAGGTCCGCAGGTGCCCGTTGCGGTTCATCTCGAAGTTGAAGTAGTCGTAGGCGGAGACGTCGAGCAGCCCGCGCCAGATGTCGAACCCGTGCGGCACCTCGCCGCGGGCGTCGCGCGCGCCGTAGCCGTTCAGCCACTTGCCGATCAGCGCCGTCCTGTAGCCCGCCCGCTGCAGCCAGGCGGGGAGGGTGTTGCGACGGTCCTTCATCCCGTACCAGCCGTAGGGGTAGAAGTTGCCGGCGACGCCGTGGTTGTGCGCGTACTGACCGGTGATGAAGGTCGCTCGCGCCGGGCAGCAGAGGGGGAAGGAGTCGACAGCGTTCTCGAAGCTCGTCCCCTTCGCCGCCAGCAGCCGCTCCACGTTCGGCATATGCCGGACGTCGGCGAGTGCCTCGTCGTCGGTCATGACGACGAGGATGTTCGGCTGATTCCCGGCCCCGGCACCGACCTCGCGGGCGCTCGCTGGGGTAGAGGGCAGCAGCGCGGCGAGGAGAGCGATCGCGACAGCGCCCGCAACGGCCGCCCTCCTCCTGCCGATTCCGGTCGAGGCCGCCATTGCGAGCGCAATATAACGTCCTGTGACACACAGTGTCAACAACTCGTCTATGCTCGCCCGATGCCCACCGCCACCCGCCGCGATCAGGCGCGCAGAAGCCGGCACGAGACGCGCGAGCGGATCGTCGCCGCGGCCACCGAGCTGATCCGCGACCGTCCCTACGCCGAGCTCAACGTCGACGAGGTGATGCGGGCGGCCGGCCTCGGGCGAACGATCTTCTACCGCCACTTCGACGATCTCGGCGATCTCATGCTGCGGGTCAACCGGCCGGCGATCGCAGAGCTCTTCGAGGCTCAACCGCGGCTCGAGGACATCGGCCCGGGCGACGAGGAGGCGGCGATCCGCCAGGGCCTCGAGCCCGCGGTCGCGGTCTACACCCGCCACGGGCCGTTGCTTCGAGCGATGGCGGAGGCGGCGGCGAGCGACCGTGAGCTGGCGCGCGAGAGGGCCGAGATCCGAGGGCGGTTCAGCGGCCAGGCCGAGCGCTACCTGCGGCTCGCGCAGGCGCGCGGTGCGGCGCCGCTGGCCGACGTGGCCGAGACAGCCCACGCCCTGCAGGTGATGACCGAGGCGTACCTCCTCGATGCCTTCGGCCGCGGCCCCCGGGTCGCGCCAGAGGTCGCGCTCCAAACCCTGTGCGAGCTCTGGCTGGCGATGGTCCGCTCGTGATCGTGACGATCGACCCGACGCCGGCACAGGTCCGGCGCCTGGTCTCGGGGGCGGACTGGGAGCCGATCGTGATGGTCAAACTGCTGCGGTTCCGCGACCGCGCGGCAGGGGACGACGCAGGCGTCAGCGGCGTCGAGGCCTATGGGCGCTACGCGGCCGCGGTGGCGCCGCTCATCGAGCGGGTCGGCGGCCGGCTCCTGGTCGCCGCCGCCTGCGAGGAGAGCGTGATCGGCCCCGACGAGTCGGAGTGGGACCTCGTCGTCCTCGTCGAGTACCCGTCGCGGGCCGCATTCGTGGCGATGGCGACGAGCCCCGAGTACGCGGAGATCGCGGCGCGCCGCGCCAGCGCCCTCGCCGACAGTCGTCTGATCCTCGCCCGCCGCGCGCCGTCGCTC
>JBKPNB010000334.1:0-19742 GCA_046732395.1 Actinomycetota bacterium
GGCGCGGGTCGCGCCGCGGTCGTGGGCGGCGACGATCCGGCCGGACTCGACGCGAAGTCCGTGGACCCCGCAGCCGGTCGCCACCTCGGCCCCGGCGGCGGCGAGCTCGTCGGCGAGCGCGAGCGCCACGCGCCGGAAGTCGACGACCCCGGTGGCCGGCGAGTGAAGCGCCGCCAGCCCGCGGGCGTGCGGCTCGAGCTCGCGCAGCTCGACCTTGTCGATCCGCTCGAGCCCGGCGACCCCGTTCGCGCGCCCCCGCCGCTCGAGCTCGTCGAGGCCCGCGAGCTCGTCCTCACGGGTGGCGACGATCACCTTCCCCGTCCGGCGCGCGGCGATCCCCCGCTGCTCGCAGTAGGCGTAGAGCTCGCGGGCGCCGGCGACGCAGAGGCGCGCCTTCAGCGAGCCGGGCTCGTAGTAGATGCCCGCGTGGATCACCCCGCTCGAGCGGCCGGTCTGGTGGGCGGCGATCCGCGGTTCGCGCTCGAGCACCGCGACCTTGATCCCGTCGTGGCGGAACGCGAGCTCGCGGGCCACCGCGAGCCCGACGATGCCCGCGCCGACGACGACGACGTCGCACTCGGCCGGTGGCGGCATGACGCGATCGTAGGGCGGCACGTACGATCGGGCCTGTGGCCCTCCCGCTGAAGCCCCCACTCTCGCCCCAGCTCGCGCTCTCGCGGAAGACACTCCCCACCGAGGAAGGCTGGGCATACGAGCCGAAATACGACGGCTTCCGCGCCCTCGCCTTCGTCGACGGCGAGCGGGTCTACCTCCAGTCGCGAAACGGCCGCCCGCTGGCCCGCTACTTCCCCGAGCTCCGCTTCCCGGAGGGCCGCTACGTGATCGACGGCGAGCTGGTGATCACGGATTCCGACGGGCGCGAGGAGTTCGACGCCCTCCAGAACCGGATCCACCCCGCCGAGTCGCGGATCAGGATGCTGTCGGTCTCCACGCCGGCGGTCCATCGCGTCTTCGACGTCCTCGTCTGCGACGGCGCGAAGCTCCTCGCAAAGCCGTTCGCCGAGCGGCGCGACGCGCTCGAGCGCTGGATCGAGGAGCGCGACGACCCCGGCTCGCTCGAGCTCACCCCGCTCGCCCGCGAGGCGGCCGACGCCGAGCCCTGGCTCGCCGGCGGCGAGGGGGTGATCGCCAAGCGCCTGGATGCGCCGTACCGGCCCGGTGAGCGCAAGGGGATGGTCAAGGTGAAGCGGCTCCGGACCGCCGACTGCGTGATCGTCGGCTGGCGCCTGGGCAAGGAGGAGGGGACGGTGGGCTCGCTGATCCTCGGCCTCTACGACGACGGCGAGCTCCGCGTCGTCGGCCACACCTCCGGGCTGCGGGCGAAGGAGAAGCGGGAGCTCCGCGCCCGGCTCGCGCCCTATGAGACGGGCGAGCGCGGATCGGCCGACCCGAGCCGGTGGGCGCACGACCGCGAGCTCGAGTGGATCGGGCTCCGGCCCGAGCTGGTGATCGAGGTCACCTTCGACCACGTCAGTGCCGACCGTATCCGTCACGGCGCGAAGATCGTCCGCTGGCGCGAAGACAAGGACCCCCGGGACTGCACGTTCGACCAGCTCTCCGCCTGATAGTCCATGGGCGAGAGTGCGCTCGGACCGAGCCCGGCTAGCGTCCGGCGTCCGACCGAGCGAAGGAGGAGAGCGTGGACGAGCTGCGGACGATGACCTACGAGCGCGACGGCCGGGTCGCGCGGATCACGCTCGATCGGCCCGAGCGGGGCAACGGGATCACGCTCGAGATGCCGGCCGAGCTCGCAGCCTGCGTCGAGCGCGCCAACCTCGACCCCGAGGTCCACGCGATCGCGCTCGCCGGCAACGGCCGCGGCTTCTGCGGCGGCTACGACCTCGCCTCGGCCGAGGCGATGAGCAGCGGGCTCGGCGCCGATTCCGCACCGGCGGGCTCGCCGGTCGATCCCGCGGTCGTCGCCGCCAACCACGACCCCGAGCGCGTCTGGGACCCGGTCGTCGACTTTCAGATGATGTGGCGGAACGTCCGCGGCTTCATGAGCCTGTTCCACTCGGAGAAGCCCGTGCTCTGCAAGGTCCACGGGTTCTGCGTTGCCGGCGGGACCGACATGGCGCTCTGCTCGGATCTGCTGGTGATCGAGGACGAGGCGAGGATCGGCTACCCGCCGGCGCGCGTCTGGGGGGTGCCGACGACCGCGCTGTGGGCGGCCCGGGTCGGTCCGATGCGAGCGAAGCGCCTGCTCCTGACCGGCGACTCGCTGACCGGGGCCGAGGCTGCGGAGTGGGGCCTCGCCACCGAGGCGGCGCCGGCGGGCGATCTCAACGAGCGCTTCGAGTCGCTCCTCGCCCGCGTGGCGCGGCTGCCGGTGAACCAACTCGTCATGCACAAGCTTCTCGTCAACCAGGCGGTCTACGCCCAGGGACTACATGCCACGCAGGTCCTCGGGACCTTCTTCGACGGCATCGCCCGCCACACGCCGGAGGGGCACGAGTTCGCCCGCCGTGCAGCCGAGGCCGGCTGGCGCGCGGCGGTCCACGAGCGCGACGAGCCGTTCGGGGAATGATGGAGCGCCCCCGGGCGCACGGCGATTGGGAATCAATCATCTAGTGTCCGGCGGCGCCATGGCGCCGCCCACGAAACCGCAATACACGATCGAGGTCCTGAAGGAGCGCCTCGCCGAGGTGGGCCGGACGTTCCCCA
Source organism: Actinomycetota bacterium (assembly GCA_046732395.1). Classification (GTDB taxonomy): domain Bacteria; phylum Actinomycetota; class Thermoleophilia; order Solirubrobacterales; family 70-9; genus JAWVFM01. Next base: position 2,686 of record JBKPNB010000334.1, read on the forward strand.
CCGACCTCGGGATCGAGCCGCTCGAGTTCACCGACGATGGGTGCCGCGGCCTCCTCGTCGTCGACGAGCGCCACCTGCATCCAGGCCGCCTCGTCCACGGGGGCGTCTGGGTCGGCCTCGGCGACACCGTGGCCGCCTGGCAGACCTTCCGCCAGCTCCCTCCCGACTACGACTTCACGACGATCGAGCTGAAGCTGAACGCGCTCGCTCCGGGCCGCCTCGGCGACGAGCTGATCGCCACCGCCCGCCACCTCCACGCCGGACGGTCGACCCAGGTCCTCGCGGTCGACGTCGAGCGCGGCGACGGCCGACTCGCCGCCCACCTGATCGTCACCCAGTTGGTCATTCCGCCGGCGGGATAGCTCGAAGCGCCCGCCAGAGCTCCTGGGTGTCGCCGACGACCCAGCCCTCGGCGATCCGGCCGCCGCCGAGGCGAAAGATCGCGACGCCGGCGTACTCCACCCGCGCCCCGGTGGGCGCGACGCCGAGCAGCTCGCCGCGGTGGGTGCCGCTGAAGGTGAGCCGGGCGACGATCGTCTCGCCCGCGTCGAACAGCTCCTCGACGTGGTTGTGCCAGTCCGGGAACGCCGCCCGCACCTGCTCGACGTAGGCCCGGAACGCCTCGACCCCGACCAGCCTCGTCCCGAGCGTGCCGCGGAAGCGGAGGTCGGGGGCGAGGATCTCGTCGGCGACGGCGAGATCCCAGCGATTCCAGAGCTCCTCGTAGAAGCGGCGAACGAGATCGACGCCCGTCACTACGGGACCCTGTGGACCTCGAACAGGTTCGTCCCCAGTCCCTGCTCGGGAAGGCCGGCGGTGATCCCGATCAGGTCGCCCGAGTCGGCGACGCCCTCCTCACCGGCGATCCGCGCGCAGTCGTCGAGCAGCGCCCGCAGACTCGTCCAGTCCTCGGCCAGCACACAGCGCACCCCGAACAGCAGGTTCATCCGCCGCACCGTCTCGATCCGGGGGGTGACCGCGAGGACCGGGACCTGTGGGCGGTGCGCCGACACCAGACGCGCGGTCCGTCCCGAGCGGGTGGGGACGACGAGCGCGCGAAGGCCGAGCGTGTAGGTCGAGCCGACCGCGGCGCGGGCGACCGAGTTGGCGACGTCGCCGTCGTCGGTCGAGGCGCGGTTGTAGAGCCATTCGCCGTAGGGGAGGTCCGGCTCGACCTCGTGGGCGATCCGGTCCATCACCCGCACGGCGTCGACCGGGTGCTCGCCGATCGCGGTCTCCTCCGAGAGCATCACGGCGTCGGTCCCCTGCCAGATCGCGTTCGCCACGTCGGAGACCTCGGCGCGGGTCGGCCGCGGCGCTTCGACCATCGAGGCCAGCATCTGGGTTGCGGTGATCGACGGCTTCGAGAGCTTGCCGGCAAGCGCCAGCAGCCGCTTCTGGACCACCGGCACCGAGGCAAGCGGCAGCTCGATGCCGAGGTCCCCGCGGGCGACCATGATCCCGCTCAGCGCGGCGCCGATGATGGCCTCGGCGTTGTCGGCCGCCTGCGGCTTCTCGATCTTCGCGATCAGCGGGATGTCGGAGCCGCCCACCCGCAGGCGCCGCTCGACCGGCATCAGGTCCTCTGCCCGGCGGACGAACGAGACCGCGAGGAGGTCGATCCCGTGGGCCACCGCGAAGTCGACCCAGGCCAGGTCGACCTCGCCGGCGGCCGGCAGCCCGACGTCGGCCCCGGGCAGGTTGAGGCCCTGGTGCGAGCCGACCCGGCCGCCGGCCTCGACCTCGCAGGCGACCTCGCCGTTACCCGAACGGAGCACCCGGAGCCTGATCCGCCCGTCGGCGAGGAACACCGAATGGCCGACGTCGACCGCGCGCGGGAGTCCCTCCCAGGAGACCGGCAGGCGCTCGGCGTCGCCTTCCGGGCCGACCGCCAGCGTCACCTCGGAGCCCTCGGCGAGGTCCGCCCAGCCGCCGGCGAGCTCGCCGAGGCGAAGCTTCGGCCCCGGCAGGTCGCCCAGCAGGCCAATCTCCTTGCCCGTCCGCCGCGCCGCCTCGCGGGCCATGGCCACGTTCTCCGCGTGGTCGTCGTGGCTTCCGTGCGAGAAGTTGAGGCGGAAGACGTCGACCCCGGCCCGGATCAGCTCGTACATGGCGTCGACCGAGTGGCTCGCCGGGCCGATGGTGGCGACGATCTTCGTCCGCCGGGGCTCGCCGAGGGCGGCGTGGACGCCGGTGATCGTCACCGCCGGCCCCCGGGCTGGATCGCCGCCGTCTCGGCGGTCTGCGGACGATGGGTGGGCTCCGCGATGTCGCCGTCGGGCGCGCCGATGTCGGGCGCCTCGAGCCGCTGGATGTAGGGGACGCGCCAGGCGGCCGCGGCGACCAGGAGCCCGACCGCGACCGCCAGCAGCGACAGGAACCACTGCCCCGCCGAGAGCAGCTGGAGGTCGAAGAAGTCGCGCACCGGCGCCGCCGCCAGCCCGAGCGCGTAGAGGGCGCCGAGGCCGGCGACCAGCGCGAGCATGTAGCTCTGGATCGTGATGTGCTCGCGGCCCGGCCCGCGCTCGAGCAGGAGGATGAAGCAGAGACCGATCACGATCAGGGTCGTCGTCGCCGCGGTTCGCCCGTCGTCGATCGTGCCGCCGAAGACGGTGTCGACGAGGAAGAACGAGAGCAGCGACGCGACCCCGCATGCCACCCCGGCCGGGACCGCGAAGGCGGCGAGCGAGCGCAGCAGCCGCCCCCGGTAGAGCGGCCCCTCGCTCGGGGCCAGGGCGAGGACGAACGACGGGATGCCGATCGTGAGCGTGGCGGCGACGGTCAGGTGCCGGGGCAGGAACGGGAACGCGAAACCGGTGATCGCGGCGAACAGGATCAGGACCCCGGCGTAGACGCTCTTCGTCAGGTAGAGGCGGCCGAGGCGGTGGATGTTGCGGGCGATCCGCCGCCCCTCGCCGACCGCGCGCGGCAGCATCGCGAACTCGTCGGAGAGCAGGACGATGTCGGCGGTCCCCTTCGTCACCTGGCTCCCGGATCCCATCGCGACCGCGAGCCGGGCCCGCTTCAGCGCCGGGACGTCGTTGACGCCGTCGCCGATCATTGCCGTGAACCGGCCGCGGTCGGCGAGCGCGCCGACCAGCGCCTGCTTCTGCTCGGGGGTGATCCGGCAGAAGACGGTGCTGTTCTCGGCGATGCGGCCGAGCCCGCCCCGGTCCTCGGGTAGGTCGGGCCCCTCGACCACTCCGGCGTCGGCGGGCACCCCGACGGCGCGGGCGACGGCGGTCACGGTCTCGCGGGCGTCGCCCGAGATCAGCTTCAGGTCGACGTCCTGGGAGCGCATGAAGTCGACGGTGTCGCGGGCGTCGCTGCGGAGCCGCTCCTCGAGGACGACGAGGGCGCGGGCCTCGAGGTGGGGCGGGGGCTGGCGCGCGGGGTCGTCGGGAAGGCGGCCCGCCGCCTCGCCGAAGGCGACGACCCGCCGCCCGGCGCCGGCGTGCTCGGCGAGCGCCCGCTCGAGGCTCGGCGAGAGCGACAGGGCGCCGGCGCGCTGGAGCACATCGGGGGCGCCGAGGACGTAGCTGCGGGCGGTGCCTGAGCCGTCGAGCGTCGCCCCGCTCCACTTCCATGCGGACGAGAACGGCACCTCGGCGACGACCCGTTGCGGCGAGGCCGGGAAGCGCTCGGCGATCACCTGGAGCGTCCGGTTCCGCTCGCCGGCCGAATGGGCGAAGCGCCCGAGCGCCTCCTGCGCCGGGCCCGGGCGATCGGGGTCGGCGAGCTCGACCGCTACGAGCTGGAGCGTGCCGTCGGTTAGCGTCCCCGTCTTGTCGACGCAGATCGTGTCGACGGCGGCGAGGGCCTCCGTGGCAGCCATCTGCTGGACCAGCGTCCGCATCCGGGCGAGGCGCACGGCGGCCACCGCCAGCGTGATCGACATCAGGAGGACGAGGCCCTCGGGGACCATCGTCACCAGCCCGGCGGCGGCGGTCTGGGCGGCGTCGGTGAGGCCGACGCTCCGGACCGACAGCGTCAGCAGGAGGACGATCCCCATCGGGATCATCACCAGCGCCGTCGCCCACAGGACCCGGTTGACCTCGAGCTGGAGCGGCGAGGGCGGATGGCGGAAGGTCCGGGCCTCGCCGGCGAGGCGGCCGGCGTAGCTTCGCTCGCGGACCGCGTCGACCTCGTAGTAACCGGACCCGGCGAGGCAGAACGAGCCCGAGAGCGCGCGGTCGCCGGTCCGCTTGCGGACGCCGTCGGATTCGCCGGTGAGAACGGACTCGTCCATCGTCAGGCCGCGGGCGGAGACGACCTCGCCGTCGGCGACGAGCTGGTCGCCGGGCTCGACCCGGATCACGTCGCCGGGCACCACCTGCTCGGCGGTGAGCTCGACCACCCGGCCGTCGCGGGCCACGCGCGCTCGTGGAGCGACCAGCAGCGCCAGCTCGTCGAGGGTCTCCTTCGCCTTCAGTTCCTGGCGGATGCCGATCGCGGTGTTGATCACCGCGACCAGGCCGAAGATCGCGTCCGCGAACTGCCCGAGGAGGACGAGGACGACGAAGAACGCGCCGAGGATCGCGTTGAAGAGCGTGAAGACGTTGGCGACGACGATGCTGTGGACCGAGCGCGAGCTCGTCGGCTCGACCGGCCCGAGCCGCGCAAGCTCGCGCTCGGCCTCGGCCGAGGTCAGCCCGCGCGTCCGTGCCCCGTTCACCGGACGATTCATAGCGGAGCGGGATCGGCGGCGGCCGGGCTCGCTACGATCGGGCGGATTTGCAGGCCAGGGACCGGGGATCGGCCGAGGCGACGGCGGTTTCGTTCGAGGACGTGACGAAGGTCTACCCCGGCGCCGACCGGGCCGCGATCGACGGGCTCAGCCTCGAGATCCCCGCCGGCGAGATCTGCGTCTTCGTCGGTCCGTCGGGCTGCGGGAAGACCACCGCGATGCGGATGGTGAACCGGATGGTGGAGATCACCTCCGGCGACATCAGGGTCGGGGGCCGCTCGGTCCGCGAGCGCTCGCCGTCGGAGCTTCGCCGCGAGATCGGCTACGTGATCCAGCAGACCGGCCTGTTCCCGCATCGGACGATCGCCGACAACGTCGCCACCGTCCCCCGGCTGCTGGGCTGGGACCGGGAGCGGACCGCGGCGCGGGTGCGAGAGCTGATGGAGCTCATCTCACTCGACGAAGGGCTCGCCGACCGCTATCCGGCGCAGCTGTCGGGCGGGCAGCAGCAGCGGGCCGGCGTCGCCCGGGCGCTCGCCGCCGACCCCGCGGTGATGCTGATGGACGAGCCGTTCGGCGCCGTCGACCCGATCAACCGCGAGCGGCTCCAGAACGAGTTCCTGCGCCTCCAGGCGGAGGTGCGAAAGACGATCCTGTTCGTCACCCACGACATCGACGAGGCGATCAAGATGGGCGATCGCGTCGCGGTGATGCGCCAGGGCGGTCATCTCGCCCAGTACGCGACGCCGCCGGAATTGCTGCTCGCCCCGGCCGACGATTTCGTCGAGGACTTCGTCGGCGCCGACCGGGCGCTGAAGCGGCTGTCGCTGATGCGGGTCTCGGACATCGACCTCTGGGAGGCGCCGCTGGCCTACGTCGGGCAGGCCACCAGCGAGGTCCGCGCCAAGCTCGATGGCGCCGAGGTGCCCCATGCGCTGCTCGTCGACTCCGAGCGGCGCCCGCTCGGCTGGCTCTCGGAGTCCGACCTCGCCGCCCCGGTCGTGCCGTCGCGGCCGGACTCCTCGCCGGAGCCGCTGCTCGACCGCGACGACGTCATGCGCGACGCGCTCTCGGATCTGATGCAGGCGGAAAGCCTCTACGCCCCGGTCGTCGATCCCCAGGGCCGGATCGACGGCGTGCTCTCGGTGGAGATCATCTCCGAGTTCCTCCACTCCGACGAGGCGCTTGTCGAGGAGCACGCCGCGGCCGACCGCCCGCTGGCGCCGTGATCGCGCTCGCCGCGAAGGTCCCAGCTCTCGCCACCCTCGCCGCCGGCCTGCCGCCGAGCTTCTTCCACAACCGCAAGGGGCACCTCCCCTGCCAGGCGACCGACGCCCTCTTCTGCCCGCAGTGGGCGGCCGACAACTTCCACAGCTACGTCGGACCGGCGCTGAAGCAGGCCTATCTGGTCGTCGTCTCGGTGGCGATCGGGTTCGTGATCGCGATGGCCCTGGCGCTCGTCAGCCACCGGCAGCGATGGCTGATCCCTCCGTTCACGGGGCTCACGGGCGTGATCTACACCGTGCCGAGCATCGCCTTCATCTTCCTGCTGCTGCCGATCACGGGCTTCGGGACGCTGACGGCGATCATCCCGCTCTCCCTCTACACGCTGCAGATCATCTACCGCAACGCGGTCGCCGGTCTGGCCAATGTCCCGCCGGCGTCGAAGGACGCCGGCAGGGGGATGGGCATGAGCGAGCGCCAGCTCCTCTGGCGGGTCGAGCTGCCGCTCGCAACACCGGAGATCATCGCCGGGCTGCGCGTCGCGACGGTCTCGACGATGGCACTCGCCACCCTCGCGGTCTTCGCCGGGGCCGGCGGGCTCGGGGCCCCCATCTATGCCCAGCTCAACTTCAAGACCAACATCATCCTCGCCGGGGGGCTGGCGATCCTGATGGCCGTCCTGTTCGACCTGATCCTGCTCCTGATCCAGCGGCTGGCGACGCCGTGGCGGCGCGTGAGGCCGACGTGATCGATCCGCTCGTTCCCCTCGCGTCACTCGGCGGAGCGATCGACTTCATCTTCCACCAGCGCTCGAGCACGGTGACCGGGGGCAACCCAGTGGGGGGGCCGGCGGAGGTCTGGGCCCTGACCCGAGCCCAGCTCGAGGTTTCGGGCCTCGCGCTGGCGGGTTCGCTCATCCTCGCGCTGCCGATCGGGGTCTGGCTCGGCCACAGGGGGCGGGGCGAGTTCTTCGCGGTCGCCTTCGGCAACGCCGGGAGGGCGCTGCCAGAGCTCGCGGTCGTCGCCCTGCTCGCCGCGATCATCGGCGTTGGGCTCCGCAACGTGGCGATCGCGCTGATGATCCTCGGCATTCCGCCGATCCTCACCAACAGCTACGTCGGCATGCGCCAGGTCGATCGCGATCCGGTCGACGCCGCCCGGGGGATGGGGATGACCGAGCTCGGGATCATCCTCAGGGTCGAGTTGCCGCTCGCGGTGCCGACGATCATGAGCGGGATCCGGACGGCGGCGATCAACATCGTCGCCACCGCGACGATCGCCTCGGTGGTCGGTTTTTCCGATCTCGGCGACTTCATCTTCCAGCGCAACGTCTACGGCAGCGAGGGGGTCCTTGCCGGCGCGATCTGCGTCGCTGTGCTCGCCCTGCTGGTCGAGGTGACGCTCGCGGGCGTGCAATGGCTGCTGACCCCGAGGGGTCTGAAGTTGCAGCGCGCTGGCGGACGTGCGTAGGATCAGCGATGCCCGCCGTACGGCGGGCGATGTTTTACGAGCGAAGGGGGTCCGTTTTGTCCGCGAGCAGCAAGAAGGTCCGGGCGGCGCGTGCCGTCATGGTGGCGGTCGCTGCGGCGCTCCTGGTCGCGGCGTGCGGCAGCAGCGGCTCCAGCTCGACCGCCGGCGGCAACCCGAGCGCTCCGAGCAGCGTGATCAAGTCGGACCCGGCGAACGGAAAAGTCACCCTCACCGTCGGATCGAAGAACTTCACCGAGGAATTCATCCTCGGCCAGATCTACGCGCAGGCGCTGAAGGCGGCCGGCTACAACGTGAAGACCCAGCTCAACCTGGGGTCCGAGACGATCGCGCTCAAGGCCATCGAGGACGGGCAGATCTCCGGCTATCCGGAATACACGTCGACCGCGCTCGAATCGTTCTTCCAGGTCAAGCCCCAGGACGTCCCGCCGACCGCCACCGCCGCATACACGATGGCCAAGAAGGATCTCGAGAAGCAGGGCCAGACCGCCTTCCCGCCGGCTCCGTACTCGAGCGCCAACGCGCTCGGGACGCTGACCAGCACGGCGAACAAGCTCGGGGTCACGACGATCTCCGATCTCAAGGGGAAGTCGCAGAACCTGACCTTCTACGGCTCCCCCGAGTGCCGGCAGCGCATCGACTGCCTGCTCGGGCTCGAGAAGGACTACGGGCTGAAGTTCAAGTCGTTCACTCCGGTCGACATCGGCCTCCGCTACCAGGTGCTCGACAAGGGCCAGGCCGACCTCTCGATCCTGTTCACCAGCGACGCCCAGCTCGCGAACACGAACAAGTACACGCTGCTGAAGGACGACAAGCACGTGCTGACGCCGGGCTATCCGATGTGGATCACGACCAAGAAGGTCGTCCAGCAGGCGGGGCCCGATTACGAGAAGACGATCGAGGAGGTCTCGAAGCCGCTCGACCTGAAGACGATTCGCGAGCTCAACGCCCGCGTCGACATCGACAAGCAGTCGCCGGCGGCGGTGGCGAGCGAGTACCTGAAGAGCGCCGGATTCATCAAGTAGGAGGCCGCACTGAAGCTAGGGCTCAACCTCGGCTACTGGGGGATCGGCCCCCAGGGCGAGGACGCGGCGGAGATCGCCTGCGCGGTCGAGGGGCTCGGCTACGACTCCGTGTGGGCGGCCGAGTCATACGGGTCGGACGTCGTCAGCGTGCTCGCCTGGCTGGCGGCTAAGACCGAGACGATCAAGCTCGGGGCGGCGATCATGCAGGTCCCGGCCCGCGCCCCGGCGGCGGCGGCGATGGCCGGGTGCACGATCGACGCGCTCTCGGGCGGACGGTTCATCTTCGGCTTCGGCCCGTCCGGGCCGCAGGTCTCGGAGGGGTGGTACGGGGTCGCCTATCCGAAGCCATGGGGGCGGACGCGGGAGTACGTCGAGATCGTCCGCGCGATCGTCGCTCGCGAGGGGCCGGTGACCTACGAGGGGGAGCACTTCCGGCTCCCGCTCGCCGACGGATCCGGCCAGGGGAAGGCGCTCAAGCTCAACTTTCACCCGATCCGTAACCGGATTCCGGTGTTTCTCGGCGCGATCGGGCGAAAGTCGGTCGAGCTCGCGGCCGAGATCGCCGACGGTTGGATCCCGATCTTCTCCTCCGCCGACGCCTTCGAGGCGACGTGGGGGGAACACGTGGAGGCGGGGCTCGCGAGGGGCGGGCGCTCGCGCGAGGACCTCGAGATCTCGCCCACCTTGTCGGTGGCGATCGACGGCGACCTCGACGCCGCCCGCGCCATGGTCAAGGCCAGCCTGATGCTCTACCTCGGCGGGATGGGGAGTCGGAAGACGAACTTCTACGTCGATCTCACCCACCGCTTCGGCTTCGGCGAGGTCGCCGACGAAGTCCAGCGCCTCTACCTCGACGGCAAGCGCGAGGAGGCCTACGCGGCGATCCCCGACGAGCTCGCCGACGCCACCTCGCTCGTCGGCCCCGACGCGGACGTCGCCGATCGCGTCGCCCGCTATGAGGGCGTCGGCGTCGACCGCCTGATCGTCTCGCCGCTTCACCCCGACCCGGGCGAGCGCACGCACACCCTCGAGCGGCTGGCGGCGATGGCGGGAGTCGCGGCCCCGGCCTGAGCCGCAACCGCGGGCAGCACGCCCTCGCCGTGCGCCGGCGCCGGTCGGCGCCCGCTTAAGCAGGTGGAAGCCATATAAAGCCCAGCGCCCGACCCCGCCGCCCGGCGTCCGCCCACCCCCCAGCAGATAGTCTCTCGCGGCTTCGGATGAGGGTCGGGGTTCCCAAAGAGTCAGCCGAAGGAGAGCGCCGGGTGGCCCTCGTCCCCGACGCCGTCACGACGCTCGGCAAGAACGAGGTGGAGGTGGTCATCGAGTCCGGGGCCGGCGAGGGCTCGGGTCACCCCGACGGCGAGTACGCCGACGCCGGGGCGACGGTCGGCTCCGCCGACGACGCCTGGGGCGCCGAGGTCGTGGTCCACGTCGCCCTGCCCACCCCCGAGGAGATCCGCCGCCTGCGCTCCGGTCAGGTCCTGATCGGCTTCCTCGCGCCGCTGACCTCCGGCGAGACGACGAGGGCGCTTGCCGAGGGCGGGGTGACGAGCCTGGCGATGGAGGCGATCCCGCGGATCACCCGAGCCCAGGCGATGGACGCGCTCTCATCGCAGGCGAACGTCGCCGGCTACGCGGCGACTCTCCTCGCCGCCCGCGAGGCGGGGCGGTTCTTCCCGATGATGACCACCGCCGCGGGCACCGTCGCGCCGGCGAAGGTGCTGGTCCTGGGCGCCGGGGTCGCCGGTCTCCAGGCGATCGCCACCGCCAAGCGGCTCGGCGCCGTGGTCACCGGCTTCGACATCCGCCGCGCCGCCTGGGAGCAGATCGCGAGCCTCGGCGGGCGTCCGCTCGAGCTCGACTTCATCCCCGACGCCGAGGCCGAGGGCGGCTATGCCCGGCCGCTCACAGACGAGGAGAACGAACAGGTCCGAGAGGCGCTCGCCGACAACGCCAGGCGCCAGGACGTGATCATCACCACCGCCCAGATCCCCGGCCGTCCGGCCCCGCTGTTGATCACCGCCGACGCGGTCCGGGGCATGCACCCCGGCTCGGTGATCATCGACCTCGCCGCCGAGTCGGGCGGCAACTGCGAGCTCACCGAGGCGGGCCGGACCGTCGTCGAGAACGGCGTGAGGGTGCTCGGCCCGGCAAACCTCGCCAGCGAGATGGCGACCCACGCCTCCCAGCTCTACTCGAAGAACGTCGAGAACCTGCTCGGCCTGATCGTCGGCGATGGCGGCGAGCTGAAGCTCGACCTCGACGACGAAGTCGTCGCCGGCGCCTGCATCACCCACCAGAAAGAGATTCGAAACGAACGCGCCAAAGACGTCGCAGGAGTCGGATGAGCAAGCAGCAAGCAGCCAGCAGCCTCTCCCGCCGGGCCGCTGCTCGCTGCTCGCTGCTCGCTGCTAGCCCATGAGCCTGATCACCGAGATCACGATCTTCGTCCTCGCCGCCTTCGTCGGGTTCGAGGTGATCTCGAAGGTCCCGACCACCCTCCACACGCCGCTGATGTCGCAGACCAACGCGATCCACGGGATCGTCGTCCTCGGCGGACTGATCGTGGTCGGCCTCTCGAACAACGTCCTCGACAACGTGATCGGGACGATCGCGATCGCCTTCGGGACCATCAACGTCGTCGGCGGCTTCATGGTCACCGACCGGATGCTGGGGATGTTCGTCCGGAGGCCGAAGCCGCCGAAGGAGGAAGACGAGGACTCGGAGCGCGAGCGATGAGCGCCGCGCTCGGCGTCCTCAGCCCGAACGCCGCGGGCACCCAGGCGCTCTACATCGTCGCGTTCTCGCTGTTCATCCTCGGCGTCCGCCAGGGCACCCACCCGACCACCGCCCGGCGCGGCAACCTCACCGCCGCCGCCGGCATGGCCGTCGCCGTCGTCACCACCCTGCTCCTCGACGGAATCGGCAACTGGGGCCTGATCGTGATCGGGCTGGCGGTCGGGGCGGCGGTCGGCGCCGTCGCCTCGCAACGGGTGCAGATGACCGCGATGCCGCAGATGGTCGCGCTCTACAACGGCGTCGGCGGCGGCGCGGTCGCGCTCATCGCCTGGGCCGAATTCCGCCACGACCTCGCCCTCGGCGGCTCGATCCCGCTCGACACGTTCGTCCCCACCCTGTTCTCGATGGTGATCGGATCGATCTCGTTCTGGGGCTCGAACATCGCGTTCGGAAAGCTCCAGGGCCTGGTCTCGAGCCAGCCGGTCAAGGTCCCGGGCCAGCAGTTCGTGAACGGCGTGCTGCTGGTGGGGATCATCGCCGCCTGCATCGTCCTCGGCGTCGACCACGACTCCTCGCCCTCGCAGGCGCTCTTCATCGCCGTCCTGGTCGCCGCGGCGGTCCTCGGAAACCTGTTCGTGCTGCCGATCGGCGGCGCCGACATGCCGGTCGTGATTTCGCTGCTGAACGCGTTCACCGGGCTGTCGGCGGCGGCCGCGGGAATCGCGCTCGACAACGTCGCCCTGATCGTCGCCGGCACCCTCGTCGGATCCTCGGGAACGATCCTCACGCTGGCGATGGCGACGGCGATGAACCGCTCGGTCCCGAACATCCTGTTCGCCGGCTTCGGCGCCCTGCCGGAGGGCGCGGTGGCCGCCGAGGAGCGCCCGGTCACCTCGATCGGCGCCCAGGACGCCGCGATCAAGCTCGCCTACGCCGACTCCGTGGTGATCGTCCCCGGCTACGGGATGGCCGTCGCCCAGGCCCAGCACGCGGTGAAGGAGATGGCGGTCGAGCTCGAGAAGCGCGGGGTCGCGGTCAACTACGCGATCCATCCGGTCGCAGGGCGGATGCCGGGGCACATGAACGTGCTCCTCGCCGAGGCCGACGTCGCCTACGAGAAGCTGCGCGAGATGGACGACATCAACCCCGAGATGCCGCAGACCGACGTCGCGGTCGTGATCGGCGCCAACGACGTCACCAACCCCGCCGCCAAGGACGATCCCTCGAGCCCGATCGCCGGAATGCCGATCATCGAGGTCGACGAAGCCCAGCAGGTGATCGTCATCAAGCGATCGTTGAGCCCGGGCTTCGCGGGCATCGACAACGACCTCTTCTACCACTCGAAGACCTCGATGCTGTTCGCCGACGCCAAGCAGGCGGCGGCCGACATCGCCGCCGAGGTCCGCGAGCTCTAGCTATTAGCGCCCGCGACCCTCAGTGCCGCTCGGCGCTCTTCTGCTCCTTCCGCGAGCGCCGGAACCGCGGCAGCAGCCAGCCGACCAGCGCGCCGAGGATCGCCGCGATCAGTAGCGCGAAGATCAGCGGCGTATGGGTGTCCGCGAAGAAGAAGTGGACCTCGACCTTCTGCGAGTTCTGGATCACGAGGATCAGGAGCAAAAGGACGGCGATCGCGATCAGCCACTGGCGCCAGTTGGTCCGATGCTCCTCGTGGCGGGGCAGGGGAGCCTGCGGTCGACTCGCCTCCATGCCGCGACTCTAGATGATTGACCCCTGGCCCACCGGCTCGCCGATCCTGCTGGCGGCTGCGCTCGGAAGTCCTCCTGGACTGAGCGGCAGAGGGCTGATCCCCCCATCTGTGGGGGCCGCAAACGCGTCGCTTAACGGGTCTTGAGACGGGCTCGTTATCACCGCGGGCGTGACCGACGAGCCCACAGGCACCCTTCTCACCGGGGCGACCGGGTTCCTCGGCGGCGAAGTGCTGGCGAGGCTGCTCGAGCGCGGCGATGGGCCGGTCTACGCGCTCGTCCGAGCGAGCGACGACGGCGAGGCTCAGGTCCGCCTCGAGGGCATCGTCGAGGCGCTCCTCGGGGACGCCGCAGCCTCCGCCGGGAAGGCGATCGCGATCGCCGGCGACGTCACCCGCCCCGGTGTCGGGATTCGGCCCGGCGACCGGGACCGCCTCGCCGAGCGGGTCGACCGGATCATCCATTGCGCGGCGTCGGTGTCGTTCACCCTCGGCCTTGGGGAGTCGCGCGAGATCAACGTCGAGGGCACGCGGCGGCTGCTCGACCTCGGCGAGCGCTGCGCGCGCCGCGGGGGCCTCGACAGCTTCGTCCACGTCTCCACCGCCTACGTCGCCGGCGGCCACGATGGCACGTTCGGTGAGAACGACCTCGACGTCGGGCAGTCGTTTCGAAACCCATACGAGCGCTCGAAGTTCGAGGCCGAGCTGGTGGTGCGCGAACGGGCCGACCGCGTCCCCGTCCAGGTCGTCCGTCCGAGCATCGTCGTCGGCGACTCGCGCTCGGGGTGGACGCCCGCCTTCAACGTGCTCTACACGCCGCTTCGCGCCTTCTCCCGCGGCGCCTACCCGATGCTCCCAGCCCGGCGTTCTTCGCCGGTCGACGTCGTCCCGGTCGACTACGTCGCCGACGCGATCCTGGCGCTCGCCGGTCGTCCCGGCGAGACCCACCACCTGGTCGCCGGCGAGAGGGCGTCGAGCGTCGGCGAGATCATCGACCTGGCGAGCGAGAACGCGGGCCTGCCGTCCCCCCGCGTCCTCCCGCCCGGTCTATACCGCCGGACCATCCACCCGATCCTCGTTCGCTCGGGCAGCGAGGCCCGGCGGCGGGCGCTCCGCTCGAGCGAGCAGTTCTTCCCCTACTTCGCGATGAGGGTCCGCTACGACGACGAGCGCTCCCGCCGCGCGCTTCGCGGGTTCGGCGTCGAGCCACCGCCGCTGCGCTCCTACTTCGACCGGCTCATGGACTTCGCCCGCGCCGCCGACTGGGGCCGAAGGCCGCTCGAGCGCCACGAGAGCTTCGTCAGCCTCGACTCCCGGGAGGACGGGCGACTCGCCGACCGCGTCGGCCGCCACCGGCGGTTCCTCGAGGCGCTCGCCGCCTCGCAGCGCTGACGCCGACGTCCGCGCGGGGCTAGGCCGGTACCGCGCCGGTCCCCGCGAGGATCCCGTCGGCGACCTGGCGGGCGGTGTCGATCGGGATCGCGAAGCCGACGCCGACGTTGCCGCCGGAGCTGCCGCCGGTCTCGATCTGCGAGGTGATGCCGATCACCTGCCCGGCGGCGTTGAGCAGCGGCCCGCCCGAGTTACCGGGATTGATGGCCGCGTCGGTCTGGATCGCGCCGTCGATCGCGGTCCCGTTCGGAGCCTGGATCCGGCGCTGGAGCGCGGAGACGATTCCCGAGGTGACCGTTCGATCGAGGCCGAACGGATTTCCGATCGCGACGACGGAGTCTCCGACCCGGACCGCGCTCGAGTCGCCGAGCGGCACCGGGTGGAGGAGCCGCGGCGGAGCGTTCACCTCGAGCAGCGCGACGTCGGTCGATCGATCGCTGCCGACCACCCTCGCACGGACCGGCGGCGCCTTCGGGCCGAGCCTGACGTCGACCACGCCGGCGCCGTCGATGACGTGGGCGTTGGTGATGACGTGACCGGCGCGATCGATCACGAACCCGGACCCGGTCGCGGTCCCGCCGCCGCTGCGCCGGCGCGCCTCGACGAAGACCACGCCGCGGCCGTCGTGGCGATAGATGGAAGCGACGGTGCGCGGCCCCTGCGCGGATGCCGGCGTCGAGGGCGGCGTGGGTGCGGCGGCGGTCGGGTCAGCGCCGGAGCCCGATCCGGCGCCGGAGCCGGTGACGAGGCCGGCCGCGAACGCCGCCCAACCGAGGAGGCTGACGATGATCCCGCCGGCGATGCCGGCGCCGATCGAGCCCGTGAGCGTCCTGCGGATCCTCGCCATGCGCCCAGGGTGCCGCCCGCCGCTAAACGGGTGGACAAGCCGGGCTAAGGATTCGCTGAGATCGCCGTGGGGATCGGCCGGCGAGCCGCGGCGACCGGCACGCCGCGGAGCTTGCGCCGATCCTCGGTGCGAGATATATCCCCAGTCGGCCGACGCCCTTCGCCGCGCTCTGAGCGCCGCGGGCGCCGACTGAGGGACTGGATGAGCAATTCCACGACCCGCGCACGCGGCCATGGAATCGATCATCGAGGGCCGGTGCGGGTCAGGCGCGGCTCGGCGCCGGATCGAGCCACGCGCGCCACGCGCGCAGCTGCGCGGGCGAGGCGGCGGGCGAGCGTCGAACCTTGAACGGGACCCTCATCAGTGCGGCGAGGATCACCAGCAGCGATGCCGCCGCGACAACGTTGAGCGTGATTGCTAGCGCCATGTCTTTCTACCTCCTCGGTGTCGTCTCCTCACCTTGGAGGCGGGACGTTGGAGGGGCCTGACGGGGACCTGAGAATTCGCTTAGAGGCTGTCTCATAACCCCCGCGTGTGCGGCTGGCGAGACCCGGGGCGCGACAGGCAAGGACGCAGTCGGTGTGGCGTGGCCTTGTGCCACGCGAGCCGACGAAGCTTCTCTAGGGCGAGGCGACGAAGTTCTGGCTCCGCCAGGTGGCGACGCAACCCAGCCCGGGGCAGGCGGGTAGCTCGCCGGACGCCCACTGGTTGACGTTCCAGATCTTCGACTTGTTCTTCGGATCGGGGGTCGCCGACGCGTAGTCGCCCCAGCGGCAGGTCGCATCATCCTCGGGCATGGAGCAGTCGAAGCCGCCGAGCGGGCCCGGCGAGGCGAGCACGAGCGCCTGGGGAGACTGCGACTTTCTCCCCTTCTTCGAGACGATCCTGATCGCGGGGAAGCTGGCCGAGGACGAGCTCGAGAAGTTCATCAGCATGTTGGCGCCACCCTTCGCGGTCGAGCCGCTCACCTGGCGGTTCGGGGAGATCGCACCGTTGAACTCGTAGAGCGAGGAGCTCGAGGCCGAGTCCTTCTGGAGGAGCTTCGGCTTCGACGGGTCGATCTCGTACCAGCGCACCCGCGAGCCGCCGCCGCCGGCGATCGTGTGCTGGGTCCAGATCGCGAACTTGTCGTCGTGGTTCGGATCGATCGCGCCCACCGCCTGCGTGAAGCGGGCGTCGAGGGTGTCGAGGGTCGCGCCGGTGCCCGCCTGCGGGGCGGCAGGAGGGATCGCGTACTTGTCGACGGAGATGTTGGTCGAGGTCTTCTGGATCTTCGCCTTGCCGCTGTTCGAGTCCCTGGTGACCTTGAAGACGGCGAGCTTCGTCCCCGGGGTCGGCGCCGGCCGGGCGACGATCCAGCCGCTGCCCCTGGTGTCGATCTCGTTCGCGGGGACGGGCGAGAAGGCCGGCGTCGACGAGTTGGTCTGCAGGCCGGTCCTGGCGTCGAGCTTCGGCGAGCTCGGGCAGCCGGACCCCGACTGCGGCTTGTGGACCGCGAGCACGTCGGCGCCCGCGAACGCTGGGCCGATGAACGCGTTGATCCCGATCAGGGCGAAGTTCTTGCTGTCGCCGAGCTTCGGGAAGTCTGGGAACTGGGTCCCGAAGCCGATCGTGTACTTGCACCAATCCGAGCCCGAGCCGCCGTTCGGGGTGGGGTCCCTGCTGAAGCCGAACGCGAGGTTGTTCCCGGCCGCGTTCATGTCGATCATCGTGTAGTAGAAGCGCTTGGTCGTGGGATCCCAGATCACCTGGACGTCGAACAGGCTGTCGGCCGGGTTGACCCCTGCGAGCGTGCTGAGCGGGCTGGCCCCCAGCGGCACGCTCGCACCCTTGTCGTAGACCGAGAAGGCGGAGTTGACGAGCTGGACGAACCGCGAGGTGCCGACCGCGCCGGTCGAGTCCGACGGCGCGAAATCGCTCGTCGAGCCGCCGGTCCAGGTCCTTCCGACC